>JAWVGD010000605.1:0-4781 GCA_033855515.1 Baekduia sp. | reverse complement strand
AGCGCCACGACGTCGTCCCCGCGCTCGCGCAGGCGTGCGGCCAGCGCGCCGCCGATCAGGCCGCTGGCGCCGGTGACGAGGACCCGGGTCACGGCGGCGGCCCCGACAGCGCCGCGACCGACCGCAGGAGATAGTCGAGACCCGAGGCCACGGTGATCGCGGCGGCCGCGACCATGACCCACTCGTCGAGGTAGGCGCCGGCGACCGTGACGTCGGGACGCACCATGGCCAGCGCCATCGCGAGGAACTGCACCGTGGTCTTGGCCTTGCCGAGCGGCGACGGGCGCAGGACCACGCCGTCGGCCGCGAGCACCCCACGAAGCCCCATGATCGTCAGCTCCCGCCCGACGATGATCACCGCGATCCACGGCGACGCCCGGTCGACGGCCACGAGCGCCACCAGGCCGCCCGTGACGAGGATCTTGTCGGCGGTCGTGTCGAGGAACGTCCCGAGCGTGGTCGTCACGCCCCAGCGCCGCGCCAGGCGGCCGTCGGCCCAGTCGGTGGCGGCCGCGACGCAGAACACGCCGGCCGCGACGCCCGCGGCGGTGTGCGGGGTGCGGCCGTCGGCCAGCAGCAGCGCCATCACGACCGGCGTCAACACGATCCGCAGGCACGTGCTGACCGCCAGGAACCGCGCCGAGCGGATCCGGGCCGGCGCGTTCACGGCCACAGCGCGGAGACCGCGGCGCGCACGGCATCGGGGTCGTCGAGGTCGAGGGCGCGCAGAGCGACCTCCCGGGCGTCGGCCAGCGTCACGCCGCGCAGGACCTCCTTGATCGCGGGGACCAGCGGCGCGGCCATGCTCAGCTCGTCGACGCCGAGGCCGGCGAACAGGACGGCGCTCTGCGGGTCGCCGGCCATCTCGCCGCAGACCCCGACCCAGCGGTCGTGGGCCTTGGCCCCGCGCACGAGCTGCGCGACCAGCCGCAGGACCGGCGGCCACGGTCCCGCGAGGAGCTCGGAGAGCCGGTCGTTGCCCCGGTCGGCCGCCATCGTGTACTGCGTCAGGTCGTTGGTCCCGATCGAGAAGAAGTCGACCACGCGCGCGAAGCGCTCGGCGGCGACGGCCACCGCCGGCACCTCGACCATGATCCCCGCCGGGACCGGCGGCGCCCCGAGCTGGGCCCGCGCGTCCTCCAGGACGGCGCGCGCGGCGCGGTACTCGGCGACCGTCGCGATCATGGGGAACATCACGCGCACGTCGGCGCGGGGCCCCGCGCGCGCTGCGACGCCCGCGATCGCGCGCAGCTGCGTGCGCAGCACCTCCGGGTGCGCGAGGCCGAGCCGGATCCCGCGGACGCCGAGGAACGGGTTGTCCTCCGGTGGCTCGCGCAGGAACCGCAGCGGCTTGTCGGCGCCCGCGTCCAGTGTCCGGATGATCAGCGGACGGCCCCCGAGCGCGGCGACGATCTCCTCGTAGACCGCGCGCTGCTCGGACTCGGTCGGCGCCCGGTCGCGGTCGAGGAAGAGGAACTCGGTCCGCAGGAGCCCGACGCCGTCGGCGCCCAGCGCGACGGCCGCCGGTATCTCGCCCGCATCCCCGACGTTCGCGCCGACCTCGATCGTGGCGCCGTCGCGGGTCCGCGCCGGCTCGTGGGCGCGCTCGCGGGCCTGTCGCGCCCGGCGGCCGGCCTCCTCGCGCGCGCGCTCGCGCGCGACGAGCGCCTCCGGCGGCGGGTCGACCTCGACGACCCCTGCTTCGCCGTCGAGGACCAGCGGCGTTCCGTCGGCGATGGCCAGCACCGCGTCGCCGAGCCCGGCGACCGCCGGGATGCCGAGCGCGCGGGCCAGGATCGCCGCGTGCGACGTCGCGCCGCCGTGCGCGATCGCCAACCCCTCGACGCGGTCGGGCTGGAGCGCCGCGGCCTCGCTCGGCGCGAGGTCGGCCGTGACGAGGATGCCGTGCCAGTCCGGCGTGATGGCCTCATCGGCGACACCGGTGAGCGCGCGCAGGACGCGGCGGCCGACGTCCTCCACGTCGGCGGCGCGCTCGCGCAGGTACGCGTCGTCGAGCGCGCGGTAGGTCGCGGCGGCGGCCGACACCGCCGCTGCCCACGCGCGCGCCGCGGCCTCCCCCGCGGCGACCGCCGCGTAGGCGGGGTCGAGCAGCAGCGGGTCGTCGAGCAGCACCAGGTGCGCGTCGAAGATCTCGGCCTCGGCCTCGCCGGCACGCGCGGCGATCGCGTCGCGGGCGGCGGTGACGTCGAGGCGGGCGGCGGCGCGCGCGTCGTCGAGCCGCGCCCGCTCGGCCGCCGGATCGCCGGTGGCCTCTCCGGCCTCCGCCACGTCGAGCGCCGGCCGCCGAAGCCGCAGCGCGGGCCCGATCGCGATCCCCGGGCCGGCCGGGATGCCGCGGAGGCGGCTCCCCGATTCCGGTGCGGGAGGCGGACGCGCGGGCGCCGGCGGCTCGTCGGCCGTGGCGTCCGGCGCGCCGGCGGCCGTCGCGTCCCCGCTCGGGCCGTCTTCGATCAGCTCGTCCCCGAAGCCGGCCTCGGCCAGCGCGGTCAGCGCCGTCAGCGCTTCGCCGGCCTGCGGCCCACCGGCGCGGGCGACGAGCGTGTGACCGTGACGGACGCCGAGCGTCACCAGGGCGCTGAGGCTCCGCGCGTCGGCCGGCCCACGCCCCGTGGTGGCGTCGGCGATCGTCACGCGGGCGTCGAAGCGCCCCACGGTCTCGACGACCCGAGCCGCGGGCCGGGCATGGAGCCCGAGCGCGATGCGGACGGGCAGCCGGACCTCCTGCGCGCCGGCGTCCGCGATGGTGGCCGCGTCCCCCGGCCGGTCGTCCCGGTCGTCCTCGATCCCCAGCTGCTGCGCCTTCATCCGCAGCGCCGACCGCGCCTCCTCGGCGACCTCATCCAGCGGTGCGCCGGCGCCGGCGCGCGCCGCCGCGGCGACGGCCCCCTCCACGAGCGGGGCCTCGCACAGCACGATGCGCACGTCGCCCTCGGCGGCCGCCATCTCGGCCGCCATCTCCGCGGTCATCACCGCGCTGCCGAGGTCCATCAGCACCAAGACGCCGTCGGGGCCCGCGGCGCGCGCGATCGCCGCGGCGACGAGACCGAGGTCGGTGCCGATGGCACCCGGCGGGTCCGCCATCCCGCCGGCCGGCTCGATGCGGACCTCCCCGCCGCCCATCTGCCCGGCCAGCTCGACGACCGCTGCGGCGAGCGCGGCGCTGTGGGAGACGATGACGAGCCCGACCACGAAGGACCGCTCAGTAGCGTAGGCCCACAGCGCGGGCGCAGGCCATGGGCTACTCCTCGGAGTCGAACCAGTCGAACGTGCGGGTGACCGCCTTCTTCCAGAACTTGTAGTACTCGTCGCGCTTGGCCGAGTCCATCTGCGGCTCCCAGCGCTTGTCCTCCTGCCAGTTCTCGCGCAGGCTCTCCTGGTCACTCCAGAAGCCGGTGGCCAGGCCGGCCGCGTAGGCCGCGCCCAGCGCCGTCGTCTCGGCGACCTGGGGACGGATCACCGGGACGCCGAGGAGGTCGGCCTGGAACTGCATGAGCAGGTCGTTGGCCACCATGCCGCCGTCGACCTTCAGCGACTCGAGGTTCACGCCCGAGTCCGAGTTCATGGCCTCGACCACCTCGCGGCTCTGGTAGGCGGTGGCCTCCAGCGTCGCGCGGGCGATGTGGCCGGCGTTGACGTACCGCGTCAGGCCCGCGACGACGCCGCGCGCGTTGGACTTCCAGTACGGCGCAAACAGGCCCGAGAACGCCGGCACGATGTAGCAGCCGCCGTTGTCCTCGACGGTCTGGGCCAGCTCCTCGACCTCGGGCGCGGCCTTGATCATCTTGAGGTTGTCGCGCAGCCACTGCACCAGGGACCCGGTGACGGCGATCGACCCTTCGAGGCAGTAGATCGCCGGCTCGTCGCCGATCTTGTAGCCGACGGTCGTCAGCAGGCCGGACTTCGACTGCACGAGGTCGGTGCCCGTGTTGAGCAGCAGGAAGTTGCCGGTGCCGTACGTGTTCTTCGCCTCGCCCGGCGAGAAGCACGTCTGGCCGAACGTGGCGGCCTGCTGGTCGCCGAGGTCGCCGGCGATCTTGACGCCCTGCATGCCGCCGCCGGAGCGCACCTCCCCGTAGACCTCGCTCGAGGCGTGGATCTCGGGCAGCATCGACATGGGCACGCCGATCGCCGAGGCGAGCGCCTCGTCCCACTCGAGGGTCGCGAGGTCCATCAGCAGCGTGCGGCTCGCGTTGGTGACGTCGGTGATGTGCAGGCCGCCGTCGGTGCCGCCGGTGAGGTTCCAGATGCACCACGTGTCCATGTTGCCGAAGACCAGGTCGCCGGCTTCGGCGCGCTCGCGCGCCCCGTCGACGTTGTCGAGGATCCAGCGGACCTTGGGGCCCGAGAAGTACGTCGCCAGCGGGAGGCCGGTCTGCCCGCGGAAGCGGTCCTGGCCGCCCTCGCGCGAGAGCTCGTCCACGAGCCGGTCGGTGCGTGTGTCCTGCCCGACGATCGCGTTCATGACCGGCTCGCCGGTCTTCCTGTCCCACACCACCGCGGTCTCACGCTGGTTGGTGATGCCCAGCCCGGCGATGTCGTCGGCGGTCGCGTTGGCGGAGCTCAGGGCCTCGTCGAGGACCTCCTTCGACCGCTCCCAGATCTCCATGGGGTCGTGCTCGACCCAGCCCGGCTGGGGGAAGATCTGCTCGTGCTCCTTCTGGGCCACGCTCACGACCTTGCCGCTGTGATCGAAGATCATCGCGCGGGTGCTCGTCGTGCCCTGATCCAGCGCTGCTGCGTACGTCGCCATTGACCCATCC
>JAWVGD010000604.1:0-5784 GCA_033855515.1 Baekduia sp. | reverse complement strand
CGCCCGAGGTGCACGCGGTGCGTCCGGGCGGAGGCCCCGCCGACTCGCCCGGGTGGACCGTCCGCGTCGTGCCGAACCGCTTCCCCGCGCTGACGCCGGAGGCGGAGGAGCCCGAGCCCTCCTCGGACCCCGACCTCCTGACCGCCGTCGCCGCCTCGGGACGCCACGAGGTGGTCATCAACGCGCCCGACCCGGTCACGTCGCTGGCCGACCTCGACCCGGAGCAGCTCGCGACCGCGATGGACGTGTGGCGGGAGCGGATGCGCGCCCACGTCGCGGAGGGCGCCGCGTGCGTGCACGTGCTCGTCAACGAGCGCCTCGAGGGCGGCGCGTCGCTGCCGCACACCCACGCCCAGATCTACGCGATGGACTTCGTCCCGGCGCAGATCGCCCGCGAGCGCGAGCGCTTCACCGCCCATCAGACGCGCACGATGGGCGGCAACCTCCTCCAGGACCTCGTCCAGGAGGAGGTCCGCCGGCGTGATCGCCTGATCGCCGTCGACGACGAGGCCGTGCTGCTCGCGCCGTACGCCTCGCGGCTCCCGTTCCAGATGCTGCTGGCGCCGCGGCGGCCGCGGGCGCGGTTCGAGGACGACGGCCCGGTCGGCGCGCGGCTCCTGCACGATGGCTTGAACCGCCTGCGCCGCGCGCTGGGCTTCATGCCGCCGCTGAACCTCTGGGTGCGCACGGCGCCGCTGGGCGCCGACGTGTTCTGCTGGCGCATCGACGTCCTCCCGCGGCTCACGAACCTCGCGGGCCTGGAGCTCGGCACGGGGGTGCATCTGAACATCGTCGCCCCTGAGGATGCAGCCGCGCAGCTGCGCGACGCGTGATCCTCGTCGCGCTGGCGATCGTCGCGGCCACGGCCGTCGGCGTCGGGACCGAGCGCCGCTACGGCGCGCGGGCGCTGGCCTTCTCGCGCCGGCTGATCGACGCGATGGTCTGGGGCCTGCTGCCGTTCATCGCGTTCTTCATCGTCGCCCGGCTGCACCTCGGCGGTGGCGTCGGGATCGGCCTGGTGCTGGGGTTCGTCGAGCTCGCCGGCGTCGGCGCGGTGGCCTACCTCATCGGCTCGCGCGTCCTGCACCTGCCGCGCCCGTCGGTCGGTGCGCTCATCCTCACCGTGATCCTCGCCAACACGGGGTACCTGGGCCTTCCGCTCAACGCCGCGCTGCTGGGCCACGGGGCGCTGGCGCCCGCCATCGCCTGGGACACGATCGTCGGCCAGGCGACCCTCTGGACCGCGGGCTTCGCGGTCGGCGCCGCGTTCGGGACCGAGGCCGGCGAGAGCCCGCGCGAGCGCGCGAAGACGTTCCTGACCCGCAACCCGGTGCTGTGGGCGCTCATCGCCGGCCTGCTCGTGCCCGACGTGCTGGCGCCCCAGGCGCTCGTCGACGTCGCCAAGGCGTGCGCCGCCTACGCCCTGCTGCCGGTCGGCTTCTTCCTGCTGGGCGTGAACCTGATGGAGGAGCGCCAGGAGGGCGTGCTGGGCTTCCCGCCGCCGCTGACCAAGCCCGTCGTCGTGGCCATCGTGCTGCGGATGGCCGTGGCCCCGGGGCTGTTGGTCGGCCTGTCGGCCCTGACGGTGCCGATCCCCGACGCCTACATCGTGCAGGCCGCGATGGCGTCGGGCATCAACTCGCTCATCGTCGGCCACCTCTACGGCCTGGACCTGCGGCTCGCCGCCGCCGCGATCGCGTGGTCGACGGCGATCGCGGTCGTCGCGGCGCTCATCCTGTCTCCCCTGATCTGATGGCCCCATGAGAGCCCTCGTCCAGCGCGTCTCGCGCGCCGCCGTGACCGTCGACGGCGAGACCGTGGGCGCCATCGGCCCCGGCCTCCTGGTCCTCCTCGGCGTCACGCACGGCGATGACGAGCCGGCCGCCGACCGCCTGGCCGACAAGGTGGCCGCCCTGCGGATCTTCGAGGACGCCGCGGGCCGGATGAACGAGGCGCTCGGCCCCGGCCGCGAGGTGCTCGTCGTCAGCCAGTTCACGCTCTACGGCGACGCGCGCAAGGGCAACCGCCCGTCGTTCGTCGCCGCCGCGCGGCCCGAGGTGGCCGAGCCCCTCTACGAGCGCTTCCGCGCGCGGCTGGGCGCCCAGGGCGGCCGCTTCGGCGCCCACATGGAGGTGACGCTCGTCAACGACGGGCCGGTCACGCTCCTGCTCGAGCACCCGTAGGGGCGCAGCCGCGGGGCGCACCCCGGATATGGTGCGGGCCATGCCGCCCGAGGACCGCAACGTGCCCCGCTTCGCCGCCGAGCCGCCGCAGGAGCTGCTGCCCTACGGCCGCCGCGCCGAGCGGCTGCGCGAGGAGTTCCTGGCCGCCTGCCTGCGGCTCGAGGACGAGCTCGGCGAGCCGGGCGACCCCGTGTGGTTCCCGGACCGCACCTGGGCGGGGCGGACCTACGTGCCCGTCACGTGCCGCACGTCGACGGGTCTGGAGCTCTACGGCGCGGTCTCCTACGCGCCCGCCGTCGAGGAGGGCCAGGAGGACGACCACTACACGGCCACGGCCGACTGGACCGAGGAGACCGCCGAGGCCAACCCCGAGTGGAGGATCGACCTCTGCGAGGAGGTCGTCGGCGGCTGGCGCGGCGAGCAGGGCAACGTGGCCGCGATGACGCTGGTCTGGGGCACGCCGCTCGTCGACCGCGCCGCGGTCGCCACCGCCGAGCTGGCCGGCCTCACCGTCGACCAGTGCGTCCTGATCGAGAACCGCTTCACGCTGCTGGCGCCCGACGACTACCGCGGCGACACGCTCGACGTCGCGGTCTTCGACGGCGGCGCGCGCGAGCTGGCGCGCGAGTCGCTCTACACCGACGACGGCGAGGACGAGGACGAGCCGGAGGCCGGCGTCTGATGGACGTCGAGACGGCGATCCGCACGCGGCGCACCCACAAGGTCTACGGCGCCGACCCGATCGACCGCGAGACGCTCACCGAGCTGCTCGAGCTGGCCCGCTGGGCGCCGAACCACCACCTCACGAACCCGTGGCGCCTGCGCGTCGTCGGCCCGCGGGCGCTCGCGCGGCTCAAGGACGCCGTCGGCCCCGAGGGCGCCGGCAAGCTCGATCGCGCACCGACGCTCGTCGCCGTCTCCTACGTCCGCACGCCGGAGGATCCGGTCGCCGACGAGGAGGATCTCCTGGCCACCGGCTGCGCCGTCTACGCCGTCCTGCTCGGCGCCCACGCCCGCGGGCTGGCGGCCTACTGGCGCACGCCGGCGATCCTGCGCGAGCCGGCCGGCCGCGCCGCCCTGTCGGTGCCCGACACCGAGCACGTCATCGGCCTGCTGCACCTCGGCCCGGCCCGCCAAGAGCAGCGGGCGCCCGAGCGCGCGCCGCTGGCCGACGTCATCGCCTTCCTGGACTGACCGCCACGGGCGCGGCCCGCGTCGCGGGCGCCCGCCGATCCCTATGGTCCCGCGCGATGGCTGCACGCACCCAGGACCGCCGGCGGAGCCCCGCGCACGGCGCGGGCGCGGCTGCTCTGACCCTCGGCGCGCTGGGCGTCGTGTTCGGCGACATCGGCACGAGCCCGCTGTACGCGCTGCAGACGGTGTTCTCGGCCGACCACCACGCCGTCCACCCCACGCAGGCGACGGTCTACGGCGTCATCTCGCTCGTCTTCTGGGCGATCACGATCATCGTCTCGATCAAGTACGTGATCTTGATCATGCGCGCCGACAACGACGGCGAGGGCGGGATCATGGCCCTCATCGCGCTGATCCAGGGGGTCGCGCTGCAGCGCCGCTGGGCGCAGGTGGCGCTCGTCGCGCTCGGCATCTTCGGCGCGTCGCTCTTCTACGGCGACGGGATGATCACGCCCGCGATCTCGGTCCTGTCGGCCGTCGAGGGGGTGCAGGTCGCCGCCCCCAGCCTCCAGCACCTCGTCGTCGAGATCACGCTGGTGATCATCACCGGCCTCTTCGCGATCCAGCGCTTCGGCACGGGCGCCGTCGGCCGCCTGTTCGGCCCGGTGATGGGCGTGTGGTTCACGATCCTCGCGATCAGCGGCCTCAACGAGGTCGTCCAGCACCCCGGCATCCTGCGGGCGATCTCGCCGACCTACGGGATCACGTTCCTCTTCGACCACGGCGGGACGGCGTTCATCGCGCTGGGCTCGGTCGTGCTGACGGTGACCGGCGCCGAGGCGCTGTACGCCGACATGGGGCACTTCGGCCGGCCGCCGATCCGCCGCGCCTGGTTCGGCCTCGTGTTTCCCGCGCTGATCCTGCAGTACATGGGCCAGGGCGCGCTGATCCTGCACTCGCCCAAGGCCATCGAGAACCCGTTCTTCCTGCTGATGCCCCACTGGGCACGGATCCCGATGGTCCTGCTGGCGACGGTCGCGACCGTCATCGCGTCCCAGGCCGTCATCTCCGGCGCGTTCTCGGTGACCCGCCAGGCCGTGCAGCTCGGCTTCCTGCCGCGGCTGACGATCCGCCAGACCTCACGTGAGGAGGTCGGGCAGGTCTACGTCCCGGCCGTCAACTGGGGCATCTACGTGGCGGTCGTCGCGCTCGTCATCGGCTTCAAGTCCTCGCAGCATCTGGCCTCCGCTTACGGGATCGCGGTGACCGGCACGCTGGCGATCGACACCGTGCTCTTCTTCGTCGTCGTCCACGTCCTGTGGAAGAAGCCGCTGGCGACCGCCGTGGCGGGGGCGGCCGCGTTCCTGCTGGTCGACCTGACGTTCTTCGCCGCCAACCTGCCCAAGGTGCTGCACGGCGGCTGGTTCCCGCTGCTCATCGCCGGCATCGTGTTCGTCGTGCTGATGACCTGGCAGAAGGGCCGCCAGATCGTCACGCGCAACCGCACCGAGCAGGAGGGCCCGCTGCGCACGTTCATCGACGAGGTCCACGCGATGGACCCGCCCGTCTACCGCGCGCCGCGCACCGGCGTCTTCCTCAACGCCAACCCCACGACCACGCCGCTCGCCCTGCGCGCCAACGTCCAGCACAACAACACGGTCCACGAGAGCGTCGTGATCGTGTCGGTCAAGGTGCTCAACATCCCGCACGTGCCAGCCGACGAGCACGTCTCGATCGACGACCTCGGCTACTCCGACGACGGCATCGTCCACCTGATCGCCAACCACGGCTTCCAGGACGACGTCGACATCCCGCGCACGCTGCACAGCGCGATCGACCTGCTCGAAGGCCATTGCGACATCACGCACGCGACGTACTTCCTGTCGCGCATCACGATCGTCCCGACCGACGCGCCGGGCATGGCGCGCTGGCGCAAGAGGCTCTTCGTGACGATGGCGCGCAACGCGTCCAACCCGGTCGCGTACTTCGGGCTGCCCGACGATCGCACCGTCGTCCTGGGCTCCCACGTCGAGTTGTAGGCCTCGACGCCCACGCCTCCGGGGCGCGTTGACGAGTCATATGCCCGTGAACGCGCCCGGGACTGCAACAGAAGCGCCGCCGGCGCTCAGGCCGCGGCGGTGGGCACGCGGCGCGCGATCTCCTCGTCGGTGAGCGGGTAGTGGCAGGCCGCCACGTTGCCGCCCTCCTTGGGCGTCAGGAGCGGCTCCTCCACGTTGCAGTGCCCCTCGACGAACTTCGAGCAGCGGGTGTGGAACCGGCAGGCGTTCGGCGGGTTGGTCGGCGACGGCACGTCGCCGCCCAGGATCTGGCGGTTCTTGTTGCGCGCCAAGCGCGGATCAGGGACCGGCACCGCCGACAGCAGCGCGCCCGTGTACGGATGGCGCGGGTGCTGGTAGAGCTCGTCTGAGCTCGCCAGCTCCACGATCTTGCCGAGGTACATCACCGC
>JAWVGD010000603.1:0-4122 GCA_033855515.1 Baekduia sp. | reverse complement strand
GCTGGTAGAGCAGCATGAGGCAGGCGGCGGGCGCGTTGATCGTCATCGACGTCGACACCTGGTCGAGCGGGATGCCGTCGAACGCGGTCCGCATGTCGTCGATCGTGTCGATCGCGACGCCGGTGCGGCCGACCTCGCCGAGGCAGCGCGGGTTGTCGGAGTCCAGGCCGAGCTGCGTGGGCAGGTCGAAGGCCATCGACAGGCCGGTGCCGCCCTTGGACAGCAGGTAGCGGTAGCGCTCGTTGGACTCCTTGGCGCTCGCGTAGCCCGCGTACTGGCGCATCGTCCAGACCTGCTTGCGGTACATGTCGCGGTGCGGGCCGCGGATGTAGGGGAACTCGCCGGGGGCGCCGAGCTCCAGGTCGGCCGGAACGTCGGCGGCGGTGTAGAGGTTCTTGACCTCGATGCCGGAGTCGGTGAAGCGCCGGGGGTCGTCGGGGCCCACGATGGGCGCGACCGTCAAGCGCTCCTCTGCAGGAGTCGTCGCCATGGGGTGAAGGTTACGGCGCGTCGCCCGAACGGGTGCTGCCGGGGTCTGGGGGAGACCGGGCGTCAGCCGGTGCCCTGCGCCTCGGCGCGCCGCCGCAGGAGGTAGCGCAGCCAGTTGCTGCCGAACGGCACGTAGACCCGCACCGACCGTCCCCGCGCCGCGAGCTCGCGGGCGCGCTCGGGGCGGACGCCGAGCAGCAGCTCGCAAGCGGCGTCCGGCAGGTCGGCCAGCAGCGGCTCGCGCAGCGCGTCGTCGTGGGTGGCGAGCGCGAGGCGCGCGCCCCTCCCGCCGTCGCCGTAGCCCGCCGCCAGCTGCCGCGCCAGGGCGGCGTAGGCGCCATCGGTCTCGGGCCCGAAGGGATGTGCGTCGGCCGGCGGCGTGACGTAGGCGCCCTTGACGAGCCGGACCGGGACGTGGGCCGCGGCCAGGCGGGCGGCGTCGCCGGGCGAGCGCCTCAGGTTCGCCTGCAGCGTGGCGGCGACCGGCAGCCCGTCGTAGACCGTCCCGATGACTGCATCCAGGACGCGGTCGGTGACCTCGAGCTCCTCGGCGCCCACCTGCAGGAGGCGCCCGCGGGGGATCGCCGCGGCGATGCGGCGCAGGTGGGCGGCGTCGAAGGCGATGTGCGACAGGTCGATCGACAGCCACGTGCCGGGCGGCGTGGCCGACAGCGCGCCGGCCAGCTGGACGTAGGCGTCGGCGACGCGCGCGGCGAGGCCGGGATCGGTGACGCCGTCGCCGAAGAGGTCGATGCTCGCGCCGATCCCGTCGGCGTCCAGGCGGCGCGCGACGCCCACGGCATCCTGCACGTGCTCGCCGGCGACGTAGCGCCGGGCGGAGCGCCAGGCGTGGGCGCGCGCGGCGGGCACCGCCAGCACCGCGCGTTCGAAGGCGGGGTTCGTCGCGAGGTGGAAGAGTGCGCGGCGGCGGAGGCCCGGCATGTCACGGAACCTACGCGCTCTTTAGTCTCTGCCGGAGTGAAGGTGCGTGTGAGGTTGTTCGCGGGGCTGCGGGAGCACGCGGGGCGCGACGAGCTGGAGCTCGACCTCCCCGACGGCGCGCGAGTGGCCGACGCCCTCGCCCAGGTCGCCCACCTGGCGCCCGGGGTCTCGCTGGTGCTGGCCGTCAACCGCGAGTACGCCGACGCCGATGTCGTGCTGCAGGCCGGTGACGAGCTGGCGGTCGTCCCGCCGGTCAGCGGCGGCGCCGTCTTCGACGGGCCGCTGTCGCTGGAGGCGGTCGCGGCGCGGGTGGCCGATCCGCGTGCGGGCGCGGTCGTGACGTTCAGCGGGACCACGCGAGACGTCGAGTTCCTCGACTACGAGGCCTACGCGGAGATGTCGGTGGCGCGGATCGACGCGATCGTCGCCGAGGCCATCGAGCGCCACGGGCTGTGCGCCGCGGCCGCCGACCACCGATATGGGCGCGTCGCGCGCGGGGAGGCGTCGGTCGTGGTGGCGGCGAGCGCGCCGCACCGTGGCGAGGCGTTCGCCGGCGCGCGGGAGATCATCGACCGCATCAAGCTCGAGGCCCCGATCTGGAAGAAGGAGGAGGGCGAGTGGCACGAGGGGACCGTGCCGACGGCAGCGCCTGCGCCTGCGCCCGCCGACCCCGCGGCGGACGGGGCCCTGTCCGACGCGTCCGGCGAGCCCGGGACGACGCCCGCCGTGCTGGACGTGAGCATCGACGCGCGCCTGGAGCACGGGGCGCGCGTCCTGGTCGTCGGCGGCAGCGCCGAGGCCGAGGCCCGCGTCGGCTGGCTCGGCGGCCGCTTCCATCAGCTGCGCCTGGCCGAGCCGCTGACCGCCAAGCGCGGCGATGCGTTGGAGATCCGGCGCCTGGGCGACGACGAGCTGCTCGGCGAGGCGACCGTCCTGGACCCCGACGCGTCGCGCCACGGCCCGACCAACGACGCGCTCGTGCGGCTGATCGCCCTGGAGCGCGGCGAGGAGCCGGCCGCCGACTCGTCGGTCGCGCCGCCGCCGCTGGACGCCGAGGCGCAGGCGCTGGAGCGCCGGTACGTCGAGGCGGGCCCGGCGCCGCCGGCCGACGCCGACCTGTCGGTCGGCGAGCGCGCCGCGCTGTTCGCGCTCCGCGAGGCGGGTCGCGTGGTGCTGCTGGAGCGCGGGCGGCACGTGCACGTGGACTTCGCGCCGGCGTAGGGGGCGTCCGGCCGGCCATCCGGCGCCGTCCGCGCGCGGACGGCTTCACCAGTCGGCAACGCGCAACCTCTCCCCCCGGGGAAGGTGAGCGCCGTGCCCCGCCTCCTCCTCGCCCTCCTCGCCGCGGTCGCCCTCACGGCGGCCCCCGCGCAGGCCCATCGCCCGCATCCGTCGCAGCACCACCCGCCGCAGCACCAGCCCAAGCCGCCCAAGACCGTCGACCTCCAGGTGCTGGGCGTCAACGACCTGCACGGCAACCTCGAGCCCACGGCGGTCGGCACCCGGCCCGCCGGCGGCGTCGCCTGGCTGGCGAGCTACCTGCGGCAGGCCGAGGCCGCCGACCCCAAGGGCACGATCGTCGCCCACGCCGGCGACACCGTCGGCGCCTCGCCGCTGATCTCGTCGTGGTTCCACGACGAGCCGACGATCGAGGCCACGAACCTCATGAACTTCGACGTGGGCACCGTCGGCAACCACGAGTTCGACGAGGGCGGCACGGAGATGCTGCGCCTGATCCGCGGCGGCCACCGCGAGGACGGCAAGCAGTTCAAGGACGGCACCGACACGTCGGACCCGAACTTCCCGGGGGCCGACTACCCGTACGTGTCGGCCAACGTCGTGGCCGCCGACACCGGTCGCCACGTCCTGCCCCCGTTCACGATCCTGCGCCGCGAGGGCGTCCCGGTCGGCGTCATCGGCGTCACGACGACCGAGACCCCGAGCATCGTCGTCCCCGACGCGGTCGCGCCGTTCAAGTTCCTCGACCTCAGCGACTCGGTCAACCAGCAGGTCGCCGTCCTGCACCGCCTCGGCGTCCACACGATCGTCGTCCTGGCCCACGCCGGCGGCTACCAGGACCCCGGCAAGGATCCCGCCGGCGAAGTCCTGAGCGAGACCAAGCAGATGGACCCCGACGTCGACCTCGTCGTCGCCGGCCACACGCACAGCTACCTCAACACCAAGGTCAACAACGCGCTCGTCGTGCAGGCCTACAAGTACGGGACGGCCTTCGAGCAGGTCAAGCTGACCGTCGACCGGCGAACGCGCGACGTGGTCTCGTCCTCGGCCGACGTCATCACGACCTACGACGACGCGCTCGCGCCGGCGTCCGACCTGGCCGAGCTGGTCAAGACGTTCCATGACCGCATCGCGCCGATCGCCTCGCGCGTCGTGGGCACCTCGGCCGCGGCCGTGACGCGCGACACGACGCCCGCCGGCGAGAGCGGCCTGGGCGACCTCATCGCCGACGCCCAGGCGCGGGAGGCCGGGGCGCAGCTGGCGCTCATGAACCCGGGCGGCATCCGCGCCGACTTGAAGGCGGGCCAGCTGACCTACAGCGACCTGTTCGCCGTGCAGCCGTTCGACAACGGCCTGGTCCGGATCACCCTCACCGGCGCGCAGCTCAAGGCCGTCCTCGAGCAGCAGTTCCGCGACACCGGCGGCGACAAGATCCTCCAGATCGGCGGGATC
>JAWVGD010000602.1:0-3970 GCA_033855515.1 Baekduia sp. | reverse complement strand
AACCCGTGGGTCCGGCCCTATCAGCAGCCCCATCCCCAGGTCTGGGTCCCGGGCTCGATCAGCCGCGCGACCGTGGAGTGGGCGGCGCGTCACCGGTATGTGTACGTGATGCTCGACAGCCAGCTGCACCTGACCGAGCAGGTCTTTGAGATCTATCGCCAAGAGGCGCTGCGCAACGGCTATGAGGCCGGCTCTCAGCACTTGGGCTACATGTTCCGCGTCCATGTCGACGACACCGAGGAGCTGGCCTACGAGACGGGCCGCAAGCTCATCGAGGGCGTCGGCAACGTGTTCCTGGATGGCAGCAACGGCCAGGCCAACATCTGGGCCCAGAACCTGCCGGGCCTGAACCCGCGCAAGAAGTCCGGGTACCTGCCGACCGTCGAGTACGACCGCGTCGCCGCTGCCCGCGGGCTGGCCACCGGCAAGTCCGTCACCGACGAAGAGTCCTGGCGCCACGAGGACGTCAGCCAGGAGGAGCACGACCGTCGTCGCTACGAGATCTGGGACGGCGTCCTGGACCGCTATGCGGCGATCGTCGGCACGCCCGACACGGTGCTGCCCAAGATCCGCCACGTGCTGGAGACCCTGCGGCCCGGCAACGTGTTCTTCTGGCATGGCGACGGCGACATGACCCACGAGGAGTCGATGAACGGCATCCGCCTCTTCGGCGAGTACGTGCTGCCCGCGGTGCGCGAGATCGGCGAGGAGCTCGGACTCAAGAGCGCGTTCGAGATCGACACCCAGACCAACCAGCCGTTCGACACCACCGTCCCGACCCCCAGCGTCTGACGGCCGGCCCCTGGACCCGGCGCGCTGATCCGCGCCGGGTCGTGCGGGAGGATCCCCTGTTGTGAACGCACCCAGGATGTTCGGTCGCTACGCCGAGGTGCCCGTCGAGCGCATGAGCGCCGAGCAGCGGTCGGCCCATCGCGCGCTGGTCGAGGGACCTCGCGGCGGGGTCTCGGGTCCCTACCGGGCATGGCTCAGCAACCCGGCGCTGGTGCAGGCGCTGCCCGCGCTGGACGAGTACCTCAACTCGGAGCGCCTCTCGCTGTCGCCGGCCGAGCTGGAGATCGCGATCCTGGCCATCGCCGTGCGATGGAGGGCCGAGTACGTGATCGGGGCCCACGTGCCGCGAGCCGCCGCGGCCGGTGCGCCCGCCGCGGCGATCGCGGCCATCGTCGCCGGCGAGCTGCCGGAGCTCCCCGATCGGCGCCAGCAGGTCGTGCACGACGTGTCGGTGGGGCTGGCCGACGGCGGCGTGCTGCCGCGGCCGCTCTACGAGGCGGCGGTGGAGGTCCTCGGACACGGCGCGCTCGCCGACTTGACGGTGGTGCTGGGGTTCTACTCGGCCGTCTCGTTCACCCTGAACGTCTACGACGTGCCCGCACCCTGATCGGCGCCAGGCGCGCTCGGCGAAGTCCTACTCCGACTCCGTGCGATCCCAGCCGAGCCAGTCGCAGACGGCCCGGCCCATGACCAGCTCCTTGTCCTTGCCGGTGAGCCAGGGCAGCTCCTCGGTGAAGTGGGTGACGCATTGGCGCCAGCTGCAGCTCAGACGCGTGATGTCTGACCCCCAGAAGCACCGTGCCGGTCCGAACGCCGCGAAGATCTCCTCGAGGTGGCCCGCGATGTTGCGGTAGGGGTAGGGCTGGGTGGAGTAGATCGGGGCCGAGGAGAGCTTGATCGCGACGTTCGGATGCCGCGCCAGCGCGGCAAGCTGCGCCAGCACGGGCGCGAACGCCGCGTCGTCGGTGGTCCCGGTGACCAGGCCCATGTGGTCGAGGGCGATCGGCAGCTCGGGATGGCGCCGGGCGACCGCTTCGATCGCGGGCAGCGATCCGGGTGCGAACACCATCAGCGGCAGCTTCGCTGCGCCGGCCGCCGACCACAGCGCATCGAGCGCGTCGCCGTGCAGCAGGGCGCGGTCCTCCGGGGCCGAGAACGCCACGCGGGCCCCGAGCATCCCTGGCCGGTCCCTCCAGGTCGCGAGCTGCGCGGGACCCGTCGGGTCGCCGGCCGCCAGATTGCCCACCACGGCGAACCGGCCGGGCTGCCGGCGGGCCGCCTCGAGCGCCACCGCGTTGGCGTCGACGTCCCAGGGAGGCGGGACCACGACGCTCGCGTCGACGCCGGCGGCGTCCATGGCGGCCAGCGCGTCGTCCATCGTGTACGGGAGCTTCTGGTGGGTGCCTCCGGGCGTCCCGCTGGTCCAGAGGTGGATCGGTGAGTCGACGATCGGCATGCTGTCCAGAGGTTGATGAGGAGCGCTCAGCCGTCGATGGTGCTGCGTCCGCCGTCGACGCCCAGCGCCTGCCCGGTGACGAACCGCGCCTCGTCGGAGGCGAGGTAGACATAGGCCCACGCGACGTCCCGGACGGTTCCGGTCGGCACCGCGCGCGCCCCCGGCGTTCCGGGCGGGGAGCTGGGAGCCCGGCCGAGCTGCTGGGCCGCGTGGGTCGCGAGGTCGGTGGCGATCCTTCCAGGCGAGACGGCGTTGACGCGGATCCGCGGGCTCAGCTCGGCGGCGAGCGACCGGACGAGACCGATGACCGCGGCCTTGGACGCCGAGTAGGGCGCAAGCTGCGGGACGCCGCGATGCCCCGCCAGCGAGGCCGTGGCCAGCAGGCTTCCGCCGCCGCTGCGCTCGAGTGCCGGGATGGCCTGCCGGAAGCACCGGACGACGCCGAGGAAGTTGACGTCCATCACGTGCGCGAAATGCTCGTCGGGCACGTCGACGAGGGGGAGGCCCATGTGCCCCAGCACGCCGGCGTTGGCCGCCATGACGTCGAGCCGCCCGTAGTGCTGCACGCAGGTGTCGACGAGCGCGCGGACATCCGCGCCGCTGGTCACGTCGGTGGGGACGAAGATCGCGTCGCCGCCGGCGGCGCGAATCGCCTCGAGCGTCGTCCGCGCGGCGTCGGCCCGGATGTCGGCGAGCACCACCCGCGCGCCCTCTCGGGCGTACAGGGCGGCGATCTCGGCGCCGATCCCCGTCGCCGCACCGGTCACCACGGCGACCTTGCTCGCCAAGCGTCCTTCCATCGTCATGTCCTCGGCTGACGAGGACGCGCGGCGGCCGGCCGCGGCTCGGAATCGGCGTCCATCGGCGTTCGCCCCCTTGGTGCGTAGGTCATGACTTGGCCGACCAATGTACTCTGCGCCTAGAGACTAGACAAGCTATCTCGTTGGCGGTACGGTCTGTCTGTGTTTGGTTGGTGGTGTTGAGCGAGCTATGGGGGTTGGTTGGTGATGGAGGCGTCGGCGGCGGTGGGTGGTGTGACGGTGTCGGGGTTGGTGGTGCATGCGCGCGAGCGTGGTCGTGGGGAGCGCGTGGTGGTGTTGCATCATTCGACGGGGCCGTTGTGGGGCCCGTTTCATGATCGGTTGGCGGAGTCGTGTTTGGTGGTGGCGCCCGATATGCCGGGGTTTGGGCAGTCGGAGCGGCCGTCCTCGGCGCGGAGTCCTGCGCATCTTGCGGTGTTGTTGGGTCAGTGGCTCGATCAGTCCGAGTCGGGGCCGGTGCATCTGGTCGGGTTCGGGTTGGGTGGTTGGGTGGCGGCGGAGTTGGCGGTGATGGGTGGCGGGCGTTTGCGGTCGTTGACGTTGGTCGGGGCTGCGGGGGTGCGTCCGCGGGAGGGCTTCATCTATGACCCGATGGGTGAGAGCTGGACGTCGTATGCGCGTCGTTGCTTTCGGGATGAGGAGCGGTTTGCTGCGGTGTTTGGTGAGGAGCCTGCGCAGGAGGTCGTCGATCTTTGGGATTACAGCCGTGAGATGACCGCGCGGGTGACGTGGAAGCCGTGGATGTGGAGCTTGCCGTTGACCGATCACCTCAAGGGTGTGCGGGTGCCGGCGTTGGTGGTGTGGGGCGAGGCCGACGCGATCGTGCCGATCGATTGCGCTACGCAGTACGTCGACGCCCTGCCGAACGCGCGGTTGGAGGTCGTGCCGCAGGCCGGGCATG
>JAWVGD010000601.1:0-4704 GCA_033855515.1 Baekduia sp. | reverse complement strand
ACCCCGAGCGCGTCGACCGCCTGGTCGCCCTCGACATCGCGCCGCCGTGGCCCGGCCGCCCGCGGCTGCGGCACCTCGCGCTGCCCGCCTTCGCGTCCTACCAGGTGCTCGTCGGCACTCCGGGGCTCGGGCCGCGGACCATGACGAGCGGGACGCGGTTCGTGCGCACGATCATCCGGGCGGGCAGCGGCCCGGACGCCCGCTGGACCGTTGAGGAGCTCGACGTCTACGCCGAGGTGCTGCGCCGCCCGGCCCGCGCCGAGGCCAGCTCGGCCTGCTACCGCACGTTCCTGACCCGGGAGGCGCCCGCGACGCTGCGCCGCGGGGATCGCTCGGACGAGCTGCACGTCCCCACGCTGCTGCTCATGGGCGGCGCCAGCGCGCTGCGCCGGGTCATCGATCCGCCGCCGAGCCGCAACGTGGTGGTGGGGACGATCCCGGGAGCCGGTCACTTCCTGCCCGAGGAGGCGCCCACGCAGGTCCTCGAGCACGCGGTGCCGTTCCTGGCCGGTAGGCGCCCACCGGGGCCTGTCCCCGCGCGGACGCGCGCGCAGACGCGTGGTTGAGCGCGGAGGCGACAGCGGGGAGTCCCGGAGACGATGCGCTTCATCCTCCTGGGCCTCCTCGTGGCGGTCGTGATCTTCGCCCTCTCGGGGGGCCACGTCATCTTCCTGCCCCTCCTGTTCCTGCTCCCTCTCGGCGGCGGCCTCCTGCACCGCCGCAGCTATCGATGAGGCAGCTGCTGCTGGCGCGCATCGGCGGATTCCGCTCGCGCGGCTTCGGCAACGGGTACTCGTCGCGACGGGGGTTCGGCAGCCGCGGCTTCGGGCGCCGCCGCGGGCACGGGTTCCTCCGCGGGCTCTTCCACGGGCTGTTCTGGGGCTGGCTGCTGAGCCACTTCTTCGGCGGCGGCTTCCCGCTCTTCCTGCCGCTGCTGCTGATCCTGATCGTGCTGTTCGCCCTGCGCCGGAGGCGGCCCCCGCCCCAGCCGCGGTGGTGACGGCCGGCCGCGCCGCGCCCCGTTCCTAGGTCGTCGCCCGCCCGAGGCGGCGGGCGCGTTGGGCCAGATGCTCGGCGACGCGGTCGAGCTCCTCGGAGATCGCCTTCAGCCGCTCGTGCTGGTGGGCGGTCCGTTCGTGCTCGCCGATCTTCAGCAGCTGGGCCTCCTGGCGCGACAGGTGCTCGACATGCGCGTAGAGATCGATCTGCGGGTCCTCGGGCTCGGGACCGTCGCCCATCAACGGGCCTTCGCCGCCGGGAAAGACGCTCATGAGCCCGCTCCTAGGCCGCCGTCAGGCATGGGGTACCGGTGCGCTCCAGCGCTCCTCGATCCGGCCGAGGCGCCAGACGGCCAGCGCGATCGCCCATGTAGCGGCGAAGAGCCCGAAGATCAGGTAGCCGATGACGTTGAGATCCGTCCCGGCGACCACGTCCCACACGCCGCCGGTGAGGCCGAAGCGGTCGGCGAGGACGCTGAGCAGCTCGAACGTGCCGACGCCGAGCGCGACGGCCACCGACAGCCCGGTCACCGCGATGTTGTAGTAGAGCTTGCGGACCGGTTGCGAGAACGCCCAGCCGTAGGCGAAGTTCATGAACGCCCCGTCGATGGTGTCGAACAGCGACATCCCGGCGGCGAACAGGATCGGCAGGCAGAGGATCGCGTAGAACGGCAACCCGCCGGCCGCCGCCCCGCCGGCGAGGACCAGCAGCGCGACCTCGGTGGCCGTGTCGAACCCCAGGCCGAAGAGGATCCCGAGCGGGTACATCTGCCAGGGATGGCGGACCGCCCGTGTCGCGCGCCCGTAGATGCGGTTCAGCAGGCCCCGGGCGTTCAGCTGGGCGTCCACCTCGGCGTCGTCGACATCGCCGTGGCGCATGCCCCGGAAGATCCGCAGGATGCTCGCGAGCACCACCAGGTTGAGGATCCCGATCAGGAACAGGAACGAGCCCGAGACGGCCGGCCCGATCACCCCGCCGGCCCGATGGAGCGACGAGCCGTCCTGCACCGCGCCCGACAGGCCGCGGACGCCGAGCGTGACCAGGACGCCGAGCCCGAAGACGATCGTCGAGTGGCCCAGCGAGAAGAAGAAGCCGACGCTGAGCGGCCGCTGGCCGTCGTTCATGAGCTTGCGCGTGGTGCTGTCGATCGCGGCGATGTGATCGGCGTCGAACGCATGGCGCAACCCCAAGGTGTAGGCCGTGATCCCCAGCCCGAGCCCGAAGGCCCCGCCTCCGGCCAGGCGGTAGCCGTGCGGCGCGACCAGCACCAGCAGGATGAAGAACCCGAGGACGTGCAGCCCGGCGATCACGAACGCCAGCGCCCCCGCCCGGCGCCACTCGGCCGCCGTCAGCGCCCCGCGGAGCTGCTCCCAGCGCGCGGCCATCAGCCGGCGCCCGCCTCGGTCGCGGCAGCCACCGCCGCCTGCCCGTAGGAGATGCCGCCATCGTTGGGCGGCAGCCGCTCGGGGACGAGCACGCGCAGCCCGGCGGCGCGCAGCGCGTCGCCGGTGAGCTCCAGGAGCACCCGGTTCTGGAACACGCCGCCGCTGAGCACGACGGACTCCAGGCCGGCGTCGCCGGCCGCGACCCCGCAGACCCGGGCGGTGGCCTCCGCGACGGCCCGGTGGAAGCGCATCGCGATGATGGGGACGTCCGTGCCCGCCTCGACGTCGTCGACGACGGCCCGGATCAGCGGGCGCGGGTCCAGGACGAGCGCGTCGTCGGACGGCAGCTCGTAGGCGCCGCGGTGCGTCAGCTCGGCCGCCGACTCCAGCTCGACCGCCGCCTGGCCCTCGTAGGTCGAGCGCGCGCGCAGCCCGCACAGCGCGGCGACGGCATCGAACAGCCGCCCCATGCTCGTGGTCTCCGGTGCTGCGAAGCCCCGCTGGGCCATCGCGCAGACCGTCGCCCACGCCTCGTCGGCCACGGCGTCGCGCAGGGCGCGCGGCCGGCGCGGCTGCGCGCCGCCGCAGGCCATCAGCCATGCGGCGGCCATGCGCCAGGGCTGGCGCGCGGCACGGTCGCCGCCCGGCATCCGCACCGCCCGCAGATGTCCCGCGCGCGTGAACCCGCGCAGGTCGCCGACGAGCAGCTCCCCACCCCAGGTCGTCCCGTCGAGGCCGAGGCCGGCGCCGTCGTAGATCGCCCCGACGGCCCGCTCGGTCACCCCGTGCTCGGCCAGGCACGCCGCGAGATGGGCGTGGTGATGCTGCACGCCGACCGTCGCCGCGCCCTCGCGCTCGAGCGCCACCGCCGTCGAGGCGTAGTCCGGGTGCAGGTCGTGCGCGATGAGCCCCGGCGCGACCGCGAACAGCCGCTCGAAATGGGCGATCCCCTCGACGAACGAGCTGCGCGTCCGCGCGTCGTCGAGGTCGCCGATGTGGTGACCCACCCACGCCCGCCGGCCCTTGGCCACGCAGAACGCGCTCTTGAGCTGCGCGCCGACGGCGAGCACGGGCGTCGTGCACGGGATCGGCAGCGCCAGGCTCTCGGGGACGATGCCGCGCGAGCGGCGCAGGACCAGCGGCCGGTCGCGCACGACGCGCACGACCGAGTCGTCGGTGCGCATGTGGATCGGCCGGTCATGGACGAGGAAGGCGTCGGCGATCGCGCCGAGGCGCTCCAGCGCATCGTCGTCGCGGTAGGCGATCGGCTCGTCGCTGACGTTGCCGCTGGTCAGGACGATCGGGCCGCCGGTGTCCTGCAACAGCAGGTGGTGCAGCGGCGGGTAGGGCAGCATGAGGCCGAGCTCGCGGGAGCCGGGGGCGACGGCGGGCGCGACGCGCGCGACCGTCCGGCGCCGCACGAGGACGACGGGCCGGGCCGGGGAGCCGAGCAGCTGCTCCTCCGCGGGGCTCATCGCGGCCAGGTCGCGCGCGGCGACGATGTCGGCGACCATGAGCGCGAACGGCTTGTCCTCGCGGTGCTTTCGCGCCCGCAGCGTCGCGACCGCCTCCGCATCGTCGGCGCGGCAGGCGAGGTGGTATCCGCCAAGGCCCTTGACCGCCACGATGGCGCCCCGGCGCAGCAGCGCCGCGGCGGCGGCGACGGCGTCGGTCACAGGGGCCGGCGCGCCCACCAGCGTCGCGCGGGGACCGCACGCCGGGCAGGCGTTCGGCTGGGCGTGGAAGCGGCGGTCGCCGGGGTCGTCGTACTCGGCGCGGCAGCTGGGGCACATCGGGAACGCGGCCATCGTGGTCTGCGGCCGGTCGTAGGGCACGCCGCGCACGATCGTGAACCGCGGCCCGCAGTTGGTGCAGTTGATGAAGGGGTACCGGTGGCGGCGGTCGTGCTCGTCGCGCAGCTCCCGCAGGCAGTCGGCGCACGTGGCGCCGTCGGCGGAGACCAGTGCGTCCGCGACGCCCGCCGCGTCGCTGTCGCCGATGGTGAAGCCCGCGACGTCCGACCGGCCCGCAGGCAGCTCGCGGACGTCGGTGTGCTCGACGACGGCCAGCGGCGGCGCCTCGGCAACGAGCGCCTCCAGGAACGTCCCGACCGCCGGGGCGTCGCCCTCCACCTCCACGAGCACGCCGCGCGTGTCGTTGCGCACGTGGCCGTCGAGCGCCAGATCGCGCGCCAGGCGGTAGACGAACGGCCGGAAGCCGACGCCCTGCACGACGCCGTCGACGCGTACCGCGACGCGCCGCCGGCCGGCGCCGCCGACGGGCGTGCCGTTGGCCGCGCGCCCGCGCTTGGCCCCAGCAC
>JAWVGD010000600.1:0-12848 GCA_033855515.1 Baekduia sp. | reverse complement strand
CCGGGGGACGCGCCGTGGCGCAGGGCGTTGTCGAGCAGCGAGCGGATGATGCGGGCGGTCGCCATGAGGTCCCCGACGGCCCATGCCTCGTCCACCGCGGCGAAGCTCAGCGTCACGCCCGCGGCCTGCGCCACCGGCTCCAGCTCGCCCACGAGCGTGCCGGTCAGCTCGACCAGGTCCACCGGCTCGGTCGCCAGCGGAATGTCGGCGTCCAGGCGCCCGAGGCCGAGCAGGTCGTCGGCCAGCGCGGAGAGCCGCTCGGCCTGGCGGGAGACCGCCGCGGCGCGCCGGCGGGCGTGGCCGAGGTCGGGGTCGGCCGAGCGCAGCTCCTCCTCCAGCATCTCGGCCGTCCCGCGCAGCGACGCCACCGGCGTCCGCAGCTCGTGCGACGCGGTCGACAGGAACGCCTGGCGCCCGCGCTCCTGGGCGTGGAGGCGGGCCCGCATCGACTCGAGCGCCCGGGCGACCTCGCCGACCTCGTCGGTCCCGGCTTCGAAGGACAGCGGCGTTCCGATGCCCTCCTCGGTCAGCCGCCGCACGTCGCGCCGCAGGCGCTCCAGGCGGCGCAGGAGCCCGAAGCCGAGCAGGGCTCCGAGCGTCACGGCGATCGCGACGCCCACGCCGCCCGCCACGGGCAGCGCGCTCCGCACGACGGCGACCGCGGCGCGCTGGTCGCCGAGCGACTTGCGCAGGACGAGCGTCCGCACGCCGGCGTGCGTGTGCACACGGGCGACGACGATGGCCTCGCCGTCGCTGACGCTCTGGCGCACACCGCCCGCCCGCACGAAGCCCGCGTCGACCAGGCGCTCGGGCGTGTCGCTCCCGGGCTCGGGGCGCTCCGGATCGGTGTCGGCCAGCTCGAGGCCCTGGGCGTCGAAGAGCGCGACGCGGCCGCCCGTCCGGCGCGCGAGCTGGTGGACGATGGCCTTGGGCCGGACCGCGCCCTTGCGCAGGTCGGCGGCAGGCAGGCGGGCGAGGCCGAGCTCCGCCGTGCGGGCGAGCTCGCGCAGGTCGCGCACGCGATCCTGGGCGAGCCGGTGCTGCAGCGGCGGCAGGAGCGTGCCGACCGCGGCGGCGAGCGTGAGGAGGCTCGTGGCGATCAGGGCGAGGGCGAGCTTCGCGCGGAGGCCGAGCACCGTCGCTCACCAGCCGGTCCGGTAGCCGGCGCCGCGGACGGTGACGATCGTCTCGGCGGGTGCGCCGGCCGCGCTGAGCTTGTCGCGAAGGTGGTGCACATGGACGTCGATCGCGCGCGGGTCGCGGAACGCGTGGCCGCCGAAGATGGCGTCCAGCAGCTCCTGGCGCGACAGGAGGCGCCCGCCGGCGGCCATCAGCGCCCGCAGGATCTCGAACTCGGAGTACGTCAGCGCCAGCTCGGCCTCGGAGACCGTGGCGCGGCGAGCGGCCGGGTCGAGGCGCAGCGGGCCGCGCTCCAGCACCGGCCGCGCGGGCGTGGTGCGCTGCACGCGGCGCAGCACCGCGCGGACGCGGCTGCGGAGCTCGGCGATCCCGACGGGCTTGGTGACGTAGTCGTCGGCGCCGGCCTCCAGGACGAGCACGGTGTCGGCCTCGCCCTCGCGCGCGGTGACCGCGACGACGTGCGCGTCGTCGCCGGCGGCCCGCAGACGGCGGCAGACCTCGACGCCGTCGGGGCCCGGGCCGAGGGTCAGGTCGAGCAGGATCAGGTCGAACGACCCGTTCGCCAGCGCGTCGAGGGCCGCGCGGCCGTCGGCGGCCTGGACCACGAGGTGCCCATCGGAGGCCAGCGCACCGGCCATGACCTCACACAGGTCGCGGTCGTCCTCGACCACCAGGACGCGCCCTTCGGGTCTGGCGTCGTCGCCCAGCATCAGGCGACGAATGTAGAGGCCGATCCCTGCATGCGGCCTGAACGCAACACGATCCCAACACCACCTCCAAATGCGCCCAACGACCGCTTGGCGGAACGCTCAGCGCCACGCCCCATGCTCGCGTCATGGACCGATTCCCGCAGGTGCCCGACGCCGGCCCGCTGCCTCGCCTGGCCGGGCTCTCGATCGTCCTCCCGTGCCACGACGAGGAGGGCAACGTGCTGCTCGCCATCGACGAGGCGACCGCGGCCGCGCAGCGCGTCGCCGATGCGCACGAGATCCTGGTGGTCGACGACGGCAGCAGCGACGCGACGCGCGCGCTGGCCCTCGAGCGCGCCGCGGCCGACCCGCGCGTCCGGGTGCTCGTCCACGAGCACAACCGCGGCTACGGCGCGGCGCTGCGCACCGGCTTCGCGGCCGCGCGGCTGGAGTGGATCTTCCTGACCGACGCCGACCTGCAGTTCGATCTCGGCGAGCTCGACCGGGCGCTGCCGGCCGCGATGAGCTGCGACATCGTCGCGGGGTTCCGGATCCGGCGGGCCGACCCGCCGCACCGGCGCCTGAACGCCGCCGCCTGGAACGCGCTCGTGCGCCGGTCCTTCGCGCTGCCGGTGCGCGACGTCGACTGCGCCTTCAAGCTGATGCGCCGCGATCTGATCGCGCGGCTGCAGCTCGACGCCGAGGGCGCGATGGTGAGCACCGAGCTGCTGGTCCGCGCGCAGGCCGCGGGCGCCCGGATCGACGAGCTCGGCGTGACCCACCGGCCCCGGATCTCGGGACGCTCCTCGGGCGCCGCCCCGGCGGTGGTGCTGCGGGCGTTCCGGGAGCTGCGGATCCTGCGCGCCGAGGTCCGCGCCGAGGCGGAGGCGCTGCCGGCCCCGGCGGCGGCTCGCGCGCGGCCGGTCTGAGCCTTCGTGGCCGTCCTCGCGGCTCCGCGCCCGCCGGCGATCCCGCGCCGGCCGCGGGTGGGGCGCGTCGCAGGCTGGGCGCCCGAGGCGGCCGTCGTGGTGCTGGCGGCGGCGCTGCGTCTCGTCGCGCTGGCGCGCGTCCCCGTCGACCCCTATTACGACGCAGCGGTCCGCTCGATGGGCACGTCGTGGGCGGCGCTGCTCAGCGGCGCCTACGAGCCGGGGCGCCGGGTGGCGATCGACAAGCCGCCGGTGGACCTGTGGCTCCAGGTCCTGTCGACGCGGAGCCTCGGGTTCGGCCCGCTGGGCCTGCACCTGCCCGAGGCGCTCGGCGGTGTTGCGCTCGTCGTGGCGTCGATGGCGCTGATGCGCGCGCTGCTCGGGCGCGGGGCGGCCCTGGCCGCCGGGCTCGCGCTGGCGGTCCTGCCCGCCGCGGTGGTGACCGCTCGCAGCGACACGATGGACGCGGTGATGGCCGCCCTGGCCGTGACGGCGGCGGCGCTCGTGGCCCGGGCCGCGCGCCGGGACCGCGCCGTGGTCGCGCCGCTCGCCGCGGCCGGAGCGCTGCTGGGCCTCGCCTTCGAGGTCAAGCTCTCCGAGGCGCTGCTTCCCGCCTCCGCGGTCGCGCTGCTCTGGCTCCTGACGGGGCCGCCGGGCCGCCGCGTGCGCGGCGCGGCGGCGGGTGCGACGGCCTTCGTGATCGTGGCCGTCGCCTGGCTCGTGCTCGTCTCGATCGTCTCACTGCACCCGCGGCCCTGGGCGCTCGGGTCCACGAGCGGCTCGCCGTGGCAGGCGGCGCTCATCTACAACGGCGTGGACCGGATCGTGCCCGGCCGCTCGTCGCACACGTCCGCGGCGGCCGGCGCCGCCACCGTCCCCAAGCCGCGTGGCTCGCTGACGGCCGCCCAGCGGCGCGCGGTCGCGCGCCATCAGCACGACCACACCGTCGCGCTCGCGCGCCGTCCCGGTGGCCCGAGCCCTACGCGCCTGCTGTCCTCGCGCGCGCATCTGCGGACGTGGATCGGGATCGAGGCCGTCGCGGCGCTCGCCGCGCTCGCCGCCGCGCTGGCCCTCGGCGCCCTGCGCCTCGGCCGGGTCGATCGGGTCGCGCGCGGCGGCATGGCGGCGCTCGCCGTGTGGCTGGCCGGCGGCCTGGTCTTGTGCAGCGCCATGCCGGACCTGCGCCCGCGCTACCTCGAAGGGGTCGGCCCGGCGGTGGCGTGCGTCCTCGGGGCGGGCATCGTGCTCGCCGCGCGCGGCCGGGCGCTCGTCGCCGGCGGCGTCCTGGCCGCGGTGCTGGTGGTCCCGCTGCAGGTCTCCATCGGCGCCGTGGCGCACCACACCCAGGACTCGGGCCGGCCGGGGGCGATCGCCGAAGCGCGGATCGCGCCTCTGGCCGACTACGTCCTCGCCCGCGACGGCGCCGCGGCCGACGAGCTCGCGGTCAGCGCCCCCGCCAAGGCCGGGCAGCTCATCGCCCGCGACGGCCGCCCGGTCCTGATCCTCTCCGACGGCGCGGGCCGCCAGCTCGTCACGCCGGGGCAGCTCGCGCGTGCCGTGTCCGCCGGCCGCGTGCGCTTCGCCCTCCTGGGCAATGGCTGCAGCCCCGGCAGCGGCAACCAGCGCACCGGCTGCCTCGCGGTCATGCGGTGGGTCCGCCGCCACGGCGTCGACGTCAGCCGGGCCGCGGGCCAGCCCCACCTCGGGGCGCTCTACGACCTCAGGCCATCGGCGCGCGGTCGGGCAGCGACCGGAAGAACGTCCACGTCCGCCACGTCGTCGAGAACGCCGCGGTACTCGGGATCGTCCGCGGGCCGCCGGGCCAGCCATGGGCCTGGTGGTCGAGCCGCACGTGGACGACGCGCGTCGCGCGGGCGCAGTGGCGCCACACCATGACGCTGACGCCCGGCGCGGGCACGAACCGGTCGGCGACCCCGGTGCAGCCGTCGAGGCGCCGCCACCGCGCCAGGTACCGGGGCACGCTGCCGCGGTAGTCGGGCGGCAGCCCGCCGTACGGGACGACCTGATCGGCGGTCCCGTGGATCTCCATCACCGGCAGCGGCCGCACCGGCCGGCATGCCGGCAGCGCCCGGTAGCCGCCGGCCACGGGCGCGGCGCCGGCGAGCCGCCCGGCCAGCTCACACGCGAGCCGGGCGGTCATCCCGCCGCCGTTCGACACGCCGGTGACGAACACGCGGGAAGGGTTGACGCACGCCTCGCTCTCCAAGGCGTCGAGCGACTTCTTCAGCTCGACGACCTCTCCGGGCCCGGTCGACGCGGTGCCGGAGATGTCCCAGAACGAGGTCGGGCCGATCGCGCTCGGGTAGGCCACCAGGAAGCCCTCGCGATCGGCCAGGCGGCTGAAGCCCGTGTCGTTGGCGAAGTCCGGGCCCTGCTCGTGCGCGCCGTGCAGGGCGATGACGAGCGGGAGCGGCGAGTAGGCCTTGCGCGGTGCGTGCAGCAGCACCGTCCGCTCCCCGTCGGGGGTGTCGACCGCCACCTGGTGGTCGCCGGGCGACAGCGCCGGGCAGGGCTCGTGCGCCGGGTTGGACGCGTAGTCCAGCGCCCCCGCGCCGGCCGCCAGCGCGGCGGCGACGAGCACGACCAGGGCGCCGATCGTCGTCACGACGGTGCGCGTGCGCGGGTGGCGCCTCACGCGGGCACCGGCTCGCGAACGGGGAAGACCCAGCGGCGGCAGAGGACGAAGGTCAGCACCGTCGCCGGCGGAAGCGCGACCACCTCGCCGGCCAGCCGGGGAAGGTGCGCGTCGCCGACCAGGACGGCGAGAGCGAGCGCGTCGACCGCGGCGCCCAGCCCCTGCACCGCGGCGTACCGGGCGCCCGCGACCGAGCTGCCGCGGCGGGCGCCGCGGAAGGTCCACGCGCGGTTGAGGCGGTAGCCGTTGGCGGCGCCGGCGGCCCAGCTCGCGACCGCGGCGGCCACCGCCGGTGCGCCGAGGGCCACCAGCGCCGAGTAGACGGCGAGGGTGATGACGGTGTTCGTCGCGCCGACCAGGCCGAACCGCACGAGCTGGAGGGCCAGCACCGGTGGGCGGCGGGTCGTGCCCAGGACGGTCACTTGAGGTAGCGCTCCGTGAAGAGGTGGTTGGCGCGGCCGGCGGCCGACCGCGTCGGGTAGTAGCCGACCGAGTGGAGCAGCCGCGGCATCTGCGGGATCGCGCCGAGTGCCAGCCACGCGGTGAGCAGGATGCAGGCCACGGCGAGCGTGCGCGTCCGGGCCAGCGCCGCGAGCGGCAGGACCCACCAGACGTACCACGGCATGGTCCATCCGAGCGTCAGGACCACGGCGAGCATGACGACCGCGGCGGCGCCCGGCAGGCGCTCACGGCGATGGGCCACGGCGAGGAGCGCCCCGAGCGTGACGACCGCGAGCACCACGTGCCCGATCGTGCGATCGGCGGCGGTGAGGCCGCCCTGCCCCGCGAGCGCGGCGAGGACGTTCCCGACGCTCAGCGGCGTCACGAGGTGATCCTGGACCGACGTGGCCGGGAGATGGCCGCCGAAGGCGACGACGACGACCGCCAGCACGGCGGCGCCCGCCGCCACGGCGCCCGCCAGCGCCGCGCGCCGGTCGCGGCAGCCGAGCACGACGAGCGGCGCCAGGAGCGCCGCGGAGGGCTTGACGCCGGCGGCGAGCACGACGCACACGCCGGCGGCGGCGTCGTGCCACGGCACCGCGGTGGCGCGCCGCCGGTTGGCGACGGCCAGCGCGACCGCGCCCATCAGCGGCAGCAGGAGCAGCGGCTCGTTGTGGGCGCCGCCGATGCCGTAGATCAACACCAACGGGTTGAACGCGACGAGCGCGACGGCCGCCCGGGGCGAGCGGCCGAGCCGCCGCGCGGTCGTCGCCACGAGCGCCAGCGTGCCGAGCGACGCGGCCAGCAGCAGGGCCTTCAGCGTCCAGTAGGCGACGGGCAGCGACAGCGGCGCGAGCGCCTCGGTCAGCAGCGTGAACAGCGGCCCGTACGGCGAGGGCAGGTGGTGCCAGTTCGAGTACGGGTACGACGGATCGTGGGCCGCGGCGAGCGGCAGCGACACGTAGGGGTTGAGGCCGTGCGCCGGCGCCATCCGGCCGTAGTGCACGTAGTTGAAGAGGTCGGTCAGCGACAGCGGCGGGCCGAGCAGGAGCACGACCTGCGACAGCGCCGCCGCGCCCCAGAGCACCGGCGCCGGCACGCGCTCGGCGCAGAGCCAGGCCACGAGCCACGCGATCCCCAGGGCGGCCAGCAGGCGCGTGAGGTCGGCCTGCAGCGCCGGCGGGCTGTCGGGCAGCCCGGGCAGGCGGTGGGCCAGCGGCCCGACCATCCACGCCGGGAAGCCGTGCCGCGCGGGACCCGACAGGAACGACGGGCGTTCGGCCGCGACCAGGACGACCGCCGTGCAGAGCCCCACGCACGCGCCCATCGCGACGGTGCCGACGCCGGCGGCGCCCGCCGCGGCGACGCGCCGGGGCCGCGGGCGCCATGAGCGGACGCCCGCGCGCAGGGGGCGCCCGCGCCACGCGGCTCGCGGCGTGGCCGGCGCGGAGGCATAGGCCGGTGACTCGTGCACCACCGACAGCCTCCCGCGGGGCGCTGAAGGCGATCGCTGCGCGCGATGTGTGGTCCGTGTCGGCCGTGTTGGCGTCGTGTTGGGTCCTCGATGTCCGGCGGCGCCTCGTGCTCGGCGCTCGCGGCCTCCTGAGGAGGCTCCCAGGAGCCTCTCGCACGGCTCCCACACCGCCGGTCGATGCTGCCCGCATGGCCACCATCACCGCTCCGGCGCCTCCTCGCCGCCTCACTCGCCCCACCGTGCTGCGGCGCGGCGACGACCCGGCTTGGGTCCGTCCGGGGCTGCTCGCCGTCCTGGCGCTCGCCGCCGTCCTGTGTCTCTGGGACCTGACGACCAACGGGATGTCCAACGACTACTACGCCGCGGCCGTCAAGTCCGGCACGGAGAGCTGGAAGGCGTGGTTCTTCGGCTCGCTCGATCCGGGCAGCTTCATCACGGTGGACAAGCCGCCGCTGTCGCTCTGGCTCATGGGCCTCTCGGCGCGCGTGTTCGGCTTCTCGAGCTTCTCGATGCTCCTGCCCGACGCCTTGTGCACCGTCGGCGCGGTGGCGCTGTTGTACGTCATGGTCAAGCGGGCGTTCGGCCCCGCCGCCGGACTCGCCGCCGCGCTCGCGCTGGCCACGACGCCGATCACCGTCGCGATCGCCCGCGTCAACAACCCCGACGCGCTGCTGGTCCTGCTGCTCGTCGCGTCGGCGTTCTTCACGCAGAAGGCGATCAGCAACGGTCGCACGCGGCCACTGCTGCTCGCCGGGGCCATGGTCGGCCTGGCGTTCATGACCAAGATGCTCCAGGGGTGGATGGTCGTCCCGGCGCTCGGCGCGGCCTACCTGCTCGCCGGCCCGCCGCGTCTGGTCACGCGCCTCGCCCAGCTCGCCGGCGCGCTGGCCACGATGCTCGCCGTCAGCGCCGCGTGGCCGGTGGCCGTCAGCCTCTGGCCGGGCAGCACGCCGTACATCGGCGGCAGCACCAACGGGTCGGTCTGGAACCTCATCCTGGGCTACAACGGACTGGGCCGGATCACCGGCAACGAGAACGGCGGCATCGGCAGCGGCTCGAACTTCGGCGGCGCCGTCGGCTTGTTGCGCATGGTCAACGACCAGGTCGGCGGGCAGATCGCGTGGCTCCTGCCGCTCGCCGCCGCGGGCCTGGTGGCCGGCCTGTGGCAGACGCGCCGGGCGTCCCGGACCGACCCCGCGCGCGCCGCCCTCGTCCTCTTCGGCGTCTGGGCGCTCGTGCACATCGTCGTCTTCAGCACCGCCAAGGGCATCTTCCACCCGTACTACGTCAGCGCGCTGGCCCCGGCGGTGGCCGCCCTCGCGGGCATCGGCATCGTGCTGCTGGTCGGGAGCGCCCGCCGCTCCGGGGTGGCCCTGGTCGCGCTGGACGCCGCGATCGCCGCAACGGCCGCGATGGCCGTGGCCCTGCTGAACCGCACGCCGGACTTCGCCCCGGCCCTGCGGATCGTCATCCCGGTCGCGGCGGTGCTGGCGATCGCCGGCTCGATCGCGCTGCGGACCGGCGGACGGCGGGCCCGCGGCCTGGTCGTGGCGGCGGCGGTCGCCGGCGCCGTGGCGCTGCTGGCCGGCCCCGCGTCGTACTCGGTCGCGAACCTCGGCCGCTCGCTGAACGGCAACAACGTCCTGGCCGGGCCCGCGAGCGCCGGCGGGATGGGCGGCGGGGGGATGGGCGGCGGCGGAACGGCCCGCGGCGGGATGGGCGGCGGCACCGGCGGCCCGCCCTCGGGCGCGCGGCCGACCGGCGCGCCGCCCAGCGGCACGGCGGGCCCCGCGGCGGCCCCGGCGGCCGGCGCGCGGAGCGGCGGCGGCGGCATGGGCGGGGGCGTCTCGGTCAGCACCTCGGTCCTCAACTACCTCGAGGCCCATCAGGGCAGCGCGAAGTACCTCGTCGCCGCCACCGGGTCGCACACGACGGCGCCGATCATCCTCAGCACCGGCAAGGCCGTGGTGACGATCGGCGGCTTCGGCGGCAGCGACCCCGCCCCGACCGTGACGCAGCTCGCGCAGATGGTCGCCGGGGGCGAGCTGCGGTACGTGCTGATCGGCTCGGGCGGCGGTGGCCCCGGCGGCGGGGGGTCGCAGGCGATCACGACCTGGGTCAAGGCGCACGGGACCGCCGTGAGCGGCGTGACGACCACGGCCGGGACGCTCTACCACGTGACGGCCTGAGGCCGGCGGGCGGGCGTCCAGGCGCCCGTCCGCAGTCGCCCGACCGATGGACTTCGGCCGGCGATCGCGGTAGGACTCGACGAGTGCGTCGTCTCGCCACCGACTCCAAGCGGCTGAGCCTCCTGGCGGCCATCATGGGGTCGTTCGTGGTGGGGCTGGACTCGACCGCGGTCAACGTCGCGCTGCCGTCGATCTCCAACGATCTGGGCGGTGGCCTGGCCGGGCAGCAGTGGGTCTCCAACGCGTACCTGCTCGCGCTGGGCTCGTTCATCCTGATCGGCGGCTCGCTCGGCGACCTGCTCGGGGAGCGCAAGGTCTTCGCGATCGGCGTCGGCGGGTTCGGCGCGGTCTCGATCATCTGCATGCTGGCGCCGTCGATCGAGGTGCTCATCGCGGGGCGCGCGCTGCAGGGGCTCTTCGGCGCGCTGCTGACGCCGAGCGCGCTGGCGGTGATCGTCTCGACCTTCCCGCCGGAGGAGCGCGGCGGCGCGATCGGCTCCTGGACGGCCTGGTCGGGCATCGCGACGGTCATCGGGCCGCTGGCGGGCGGCTACCTCATCGACGCGATCTCCTGGCGCTGGATCTTCGCCATCAACGTGCCGTTCGTCCTGGCGACGCTCATGCTCGTCATCGTCGCGGTGCCCGAGCGCAAGCGCGCCGGCCCCCGCGCGCCGATCGACTGGGTCGGCGCGACGCTGTGCGCCCTGGGGCTGGCCGGGCCGGTCTTCGCGCTCATCCGCCAGCCGGCGCTCGGCTGGGGCGCGCCGGGCGTCATGGTCCCCGGGGTCGCCGGCCTCGCGCTGCTCGGCGTGTTCGTCTGGTGGGAGCACCGCACGCCGTACCCGATGCTGCCGCTGGGCCTGTTCCGGCGCCGGAACTTCGCGGTCGGCAACGCCGAGACGTTCGCGATGTACGGCGGGCTGTCGATCACGTTCTTCTTCCTGGTGCTGTTCCTCCAGCAGGTCGCCGGCTACGACGCGCTGCAGGCCGGGATCGCCACGCTGCCGACGACGCTGGTCATGTTCACCCTGTCCAAGCGCGCCGGCCGGTGGGCCGACCGCTACGGGCCCCGGTGGTTCATGGGCGGCGGGCCGCTGCTGGCCGCCGCGGGGCTGGCGTGGCTGTCGCGCCTGGGCGCCACCGTCGACTACTGGACCGACGTCCTGCCGCCGCTGCTGCTCTTCTCGCTGGGCCTGTCGGCGACCGTCGCGCCGCTGACGGCGACCGTCCTGGCCGATGCCGACGAGTCCAACGCCGGCATCGCCTCGGGCGTCAACAACGCGATCGCGCGCGTGGCGGGCCTGCTGGCGGTGGCGGCGCTCGGCGCGGTGGTGGCCATGTCGTTCTCCTCGTCGATCGACCGCTCGCTCGCCGGCCGGCCGCTCAGCCCCGCGGCGCGCCAGGCCGTGGTCGAGGCCAAGCGCCGGACGATCGCGCGCGCCGACGTCGCCCGCGTCCCGCCCGCCGAGCGCCCGGTCGTCGCCCGCGCCGTGCAGAGCGCCTCGGTCCACGCGTTCCGGCTGGGTCTCGGGCTCTCGGCCGCCCTCGTGGCGCTCGGCGGGCTGCTCGGCCTGATCGGCATCGTCAACCCGCGGCGCGTCGTGCGCTCCGAGGACTGCGCGGGCGGCGCGCTGGCCGGCGCGCCCGCCGAGGCCGGCAACGAGCGGCTTCCGGTGGTCGCCCTGCCGGGGTCGCGCCCGCGTCCACTACCGTCCGCGTCATGACGTCGATCGTCGAGACGCCGGTCCGGGACGAGGTCGCTCCCCGACGCCCACGCCGCCCGGCGATCGTCGCCGTCGACGACGAGCCCGCCGTCCTGGCCGCCGTCGCGCGCGATCTGCGCCACGGCTTCGGAGAGCGCTACCGGATCCTGCGCGCCGGCTCGGGGGCCGAGGGCCTCGAGCTGCTCGCCGAGCTGCGCCGGCGCGGGGAGCCCGTCGCACTGCTCGTCGCCGACCAGCGGATGCCCGGCCTCTCGGGGACCGAGTACCTGCTGCAGGCGCGCCAGCTCGCGCCGGGCGCCAAGCGGGTCCTGCTGACCGCCTACGCCGACACCGAGGCCGCCATCTCGGCGATCAACCAGGTCGGCCTGGACTACTACCTGCTCAAGCCGTGGGACCCGCCCGAGGAGCAGCTGTTCCCGGTGCTCGAGGACCTGCTGACGACCTGGGACGCGGGCGCGGCGCTGGAGTCCGGCGGTGTGCGCATCATCGGCCATCGCTTCTCCAAGGAGACACACGACCTGCGCGACTTCCTGGCCCGCAACCGCGTTCCGGGCCGCTGGCTGGACGTCGAGCGCGACGGCGACGCGCGCGAGCTGCTGAAGGTCGTCGGAAGCGACGCCGAGCACCTGCCGGTCGCGCTGCTGGAGGACGGCGGGGTGCTGGAGCGCCCGACGGTCCTCGAGCTCGCCGAGCGCCTGGGCGTCGCGGTCGCGCCGACCCAGGACCACTACGACCTCGTGATCGTCGGCGGCGGGCCTGCCGGCCTGGCCGCGGCGGTCTACGGCGCCTCGGAGGGGCTGCGCACCGTCATGGTCGAGCGCGAGGCGCCCGGCGGCCAGGCCGGCCAGTCGAGCCGGATCGAGAACTACCTCGGCTTCCCGGCGGGCCTCAGCGGCTCCGACCTCGCGCGCCGCGCGACCGACCAGGCGCGCCGCCTCGGCGCCGAGCTGCTGACCGTCAGCGACGCGACCGCGCTGCGGGTCGAGGGCGCCGGTCGCCTCGTGACGCTCAGCGGCGGCGGCGCGCTCAGCGCCAACTGCGTGCTCGTCGCCTCCGGCGTCTCGTATCGCCAGATGGACGCTCCCGGGTTCTCGGCGTTCACCGGCGCGGGCATCTACTACGGCGCGGCGATGACCGAGGCGCGCGCGTGCGCCGATCAGCACGTGGTGGTCATCGGCGGCGCGAACTCCGCCGGCCAGGCCGCGGTGTACTTCAGCGGCTACGCGCGCAAGGTCACCATGTTGGTCCGCGCCGCCGATCTCGCGAAGGGCATGTCGCACTACCTCATCGAGCAGATCGCGGCGCTGGGCAACGTCGACGTGCGCACCGGCGCGTCCGCGTTGCGCGCCGAGGGCGACGGCGGCGACGACCGGCTCAAGCGCCTGCTGATCCGCAACGCCGACGGCTCCGAGACCATCGAGGAGGTCGACGCCTGCTTCGTCTTCATCGGCGCGGTGCCCCGCACCGACTGGCTGGACCGCGTCGTCGCCCGCGACGACCGCGGCTTCATCCTGGCCGGGCCCGACGTGCGCGACGCGGGGTGGCCGCTGGACCGCGAGCCGCTGGCGCTCGAGTCCAGCGTGCCGGGCGTCTTCGTCGCCGGCGA
>JAWVGD010000599.1:0-2807 GCA_033855515.1 Baekduia sp. | reverse complement strand
GCGAGAGGTCGGCCTCGGTCGCGCCCACGATCGTGTAGGTCGAGGCCCGGCTGGACTCGACGTCGACGATGTTGACCGTCGCTCCGAACGTGACGACGGTCGCGTCGGCATCGGACTCGACGACCGTGGCGTTGCGCAAGCGCTCGGTCAGGCGGGCGATCTTCGTCTCCAGATGGGCCTGGTCCTCCTTCGCGGCGTGGTACTCCGCGTTCTCGGACAGGTCACCGAGCTCTCGCGCGACGAGGATCCGCTGCGCGATCTGGCGCCGGCCTTCCCCTTCGAGTGCTTCGAGCTCGCTCTTGAGCTGCGCCAATCCTTCGCGGGTGATCGCTTCGGCCATCACTCAAACCTATAGCGACCCGACTTGCGGAGCGTTGCGCCATGGGACCGGCGCGGGCCGCCCGGCCCGCCGGGCCGCCACACGGCTACCGAACCGCCGGGACCCGCACGGCGGCCGCCAGCGCTTCCAGCTCGGCCAGCGCGCGGTCGGGGCCGGCGGCCTCGGCGGCGATCGCAGCGCCGATGCGTCCCGCTGCGTCGGCGTAGCGCGGGTCGTCCAGGATCGACGTCACGGCGGCGCGGATCGCGTCCGGCTTGGCCTTCGGCTTCAGCGCCACCGCGGCGCCGGCCGCGACCGCGCGGATCGCGTTGTCGGGCTGGTCGCGGCCCATCGGGATCGCGACGACCGGCACGCCGGCCGCCAGCGCCTTGATGATCGTGCCGTGCCCGGCGTGGGTGATGACCGCCGACGCGTGCTCGAGCACCTCGGCGTGCGGCGCGGCCGCGACGACCGTGACGTTGGCCGGGAGGTCGGCGCCCAGCGCGTCGGGCGCCATCGCCGGGCCCAGCGTCACCAGGCCGCGGACGGGCAGGGTGCCGAGCGCCGCGACGATGCGGCGCAGCAGATCGCCCTGCTCCATGTAGGTCGAGCTGAGGCCGACGAGCACGAGCGGGTCGTCGCCGGGCGGCGGCGTCCAGGATCCCGCCCAGGCCGGGTCGTCCAGGCGGGGCCCGACGTAGCGGACGTTGGCGGGCAGCCGCGGCACGGGGAAGTCGAACGTGGGGCTGGTCAGCACCAGGACGCGCTCGGCGGCATGGATCTGGTCGAGCGGGTGGTCGACCGGCGCCAGGTGCAGCTCGGCACGCGCGGCGTTCAACGGCGGCAGGCCGGAGGCCCACAGCCGCAGCGAGACGCGGTCCATGACCGCGAGGCGGAGGCGCTCGGCGGCGTTGCGCGGTGGCGCCCAGCCGGTGCCGTACGGCGCCGCGCCCGTGCCGGGGACGACGTAGCTGCACGTCAGCAGGATCGCCTGGGGAACGCCCGCGGCTTCGGCGGCGACCTGCGCGCCGAACATCAGCGTGGGGTTGACCACGACGTCGGGCCGGTCGGCGCGCAGCTGCGCGAGCGTGTCGCGGGCGTAGCGCGACGACGGGCCGAAGGCGATCCCGTCGCGGAAGCGGCGGAACGCGCCGAGCGGCGTGCGGGCCTCCCAGTCACGCGCCAGGTCCTCGTCGGGCGAGTAGGAGGACTTGCTCGGGGCGGCGGTCCAGGGCACCCAGGTCGCCCCCGTGGCCTCGACGTCGGCGCCGAGCACCTCGTCGGCCAGGACGGTGACGTCGTGGCCCGCCTCGGCGGCGGCGCGGACGATCGAGAGGATCGGCGGGGTCTCTCCCCCGCCCTCCCACAGCGTGAACAGGAACTTGGACATGTTGGTCCTCGGGTCGGTGGGCATGATCTAGGCCTTGGTCGTGCTGAGCGCGTCGACCATCGTGCGCATGGCGTCGACGGTGGCCGCGCGCGACAGGCCCATGTCGCGGCGCAGCACCTTCCAGGTGGAGATGTCGGTGGCCACGACGTGCAGGGCGACGGCGCGCTCCCGGTCGGGCGCGCCTGGCGGCGGGAGGTGCGCGGCGAACGCCTCCTCCACCCAGGCGCGGTGGCCGGCGCGGCCGCGGGCCAGGAACGGGCCGAGCGCAGGGACGCGCTCCTCGAGCGCGATCATCCGGATCGTCGCGTCGCCGCTGGGCTCGTAGTCCCCCACGACGCCCTCGACCGGATCGTCGGTGTTGGCGCGGCGCGAGCGCTCGGGATCGATGCGCTCGGCGGCGGCCTCCAGCAGGCCCTCCTTGGAGCGGAAGTGGTTGAGCACCGTCTGCTGCGAGACGCCCGCCTCCTTGGCGATCTTGGCGAGCGTCACCTCGTCGTAGTAGCGCTGCAGGAAGTGCTCGGTGGCGACGTCGAGGATGCGCTCACGCGTCGCGGCCGCGGCCTGGGCGCGGGCCGATTGGCGGTAGGGGCGTCGCTCCGTTTTCATTTGAGCGACACTAAAGCCAATAGGGCAACGCCGTCAAGTACGGCCAGCACTACCGTTTGGGCCATGGGCCGCTCCCGCCGCCGCGCACGCACCGCCGCCACCGCGCCGTCGGCGCCGGACCGGCCGGCGCGTCCGGCGCGCCCCGTGGCGCCTGCGGTGCCGGATGCGCCGACAGGCGTCGCGCTGCGGCGCGCGCTGGCGACCTATCTCGCGGGCGCGCTGGTCCTGGCGGTCCTGGTGCTGCTGGGCACCGTGACGCTGGCGGGCACGCTCGGCCCGTGGATCGTCCTGGCGGTGGCCGCCGCGGGCGCCACCGGGCTCTACCGCTGGGCGACGAATCGCCTGGCGGGCGCGCAGCTGAGCGACGAGGACCGCACGCTGCGAACCATGGCCGGCGGCCTGCTGGTCCTGCTCGTCGCCTTCGCCGCCGTGGCGGCGGTGGTCCTGACGGTCGCCTGAGGGGCTAGGGGAACGCTGGCCCAGAGGGCCAGG
>JAWVGD010000598.1:0-6801 GCA_033855515.1 Baekduia sp. | reverse complement strand
CGAGCACCATGCAGATCCTCCTGGCGCGAGGATACCCGTGACCGGCGCCGGCGACGAGCCCCTACGCGCCGTCCTCGGACATCGCGCCCGCCGCCAGCCACAGGGCCTCCTCGACGTGGATCTCGGGCACGCCGGGCACCTGCACGGCGATCAGGCGCAGCCGCGCGCCCGCGCGTCGCGGCGCATGGCGGTCCGACAGTCGGCCGAAGAGGATCGCGACCGGGCCCTCGGCGTCGGCGAGGATCAGCCGTCCGGCGGGCACGTCGTGAGCGTGCTCGCCCGCGGGGAGCCGTTCCCCGGCCGCCGCGGAGCGCAGCATGAGCGGGCCGCTGAGCGCTGCGTCGTCGAAGGCCACCACCGGCACGCCGGTCTCGACGACCGCGAGCGCGAGCGCGTCGGCGATGCGATCTCCGGTGTGGAACTCACCGCGGATGAGGCGCTCGACGGCGGCCTGCTCGACGGGCGTGCGGTGGCGGTCGGGGTCCAGTCCGATCTGGCGGAAGAACACGCGGTAGGCCAGCGGGACCGGCCGGGTGCGCAGCGCGATCGCCTGGGCGCCGCGGAAGCGCGTCGTGACGTCCTCCAGGCGCTGCCGCAGCGCGGGCGGGGTGCGGCCCGCCGCCCCGGCCACCGTGGTCCAGCGCAGCCGTAGGCCGGGGAACTCGCCGGCCAGCTGCGGGTCGACGGGACCGTCGCGGGGCGCGGTGAGATCGCTCACGGCCGGGTCAGGCTCCGTGCCCGCGCGGCGAGCGCCGTCGGGCCGAGCTCGCCGAACGTCGTGGTCACCACCCGGCCACCCGCGCGGGCGTAGGTGATCTGCGGGCAGACCTGGACGTGGAAGGCGTTGGAGAGCGCGCCGTCGCGGTCGTAGCCGACCGCGAAGCGCCAGCCGTGGCGCCGGACGAGGGTGCGGACGTCGCCGCGGTTGCCGCGGATCGCGATGGCCGCGAACGTCACGCCGGGCGTCGCACGCCGCGCGCGCTCCATCGCGTCGAGCTGGGCGATGCACTTGCTGCCGCGCGTCACGAAGAAGGCGAGCACGACGGGGCCGCCTTCACGCAGCGCGCAGCCGTTGAGGATCTTGGGTCCCCGTACCGAGCAGGCGGGCCGGTGGCCGGCCTCGCCCTGTCCCCCGGCGCCGGCGAGGTTGGCGTCGCCGTCGAGGTCCGAGAGCGCCAGCGGGACGGCGAAGGGCGGCAGGACGCTGCCGGGGGCCAGGCCGCGCGCGCCGCGCTCGGTCCCGTGCTGCAGCGTGGCGACGATCAGGACGACGACGAGCACGACCGCGGCCGCCCCGACGACCCAGACGTAGCGAGCGCCGGCGCCCGGCCCGCCGCGCGCTGCGCCGTCGCCGCCCTTGGCGCGGCCCGGGCCTCGGCGCCGACCGCCACGCCCGGGTGCGGGCTCCGGCGCAGGCGCCGCGCCGCCGGCCGGCGCACGCGCAGGCGGCGGCGTCGGCCGCGCCACGGGGCGCGCGGACGGCGCCGGCGCGCCGGCGTCGGGCCCGAAGTCCAGCGGGCCGGGCTCGCGCCCGCCGTCGCTCATCCGGCCGTGCTGCCGGAGGTGCCCGCCGCGGCGGTGGCGCGCGCCCGGCGGCGGCGCCGACCCGGCAGCGGCAGGTGCCCGATCCGCGGCCGGCGCAGACGGGGCATCCGCAGATCCGATGGCCGCCACGTCTCGCCGAGCACGAGCGCCGACGGGAGCACGAGCAACACCCCCAACAACGACACGGTCAGGTCCACGACGGTCACCGCACCGAAGTCGCGCAGCATCCGGATGTCGCTGACGGCCAGGACCGCGAAGCCGGCGATCGCCGTCACGCCCGACGCGAGCACCGCGGCGCCCGTCGACCGGTATGTGCGCTCGAGGGCCGCGGCCGGGTCCAGTCCCCCGCGCCGCTCGGCGCGGTAGCGCTCGGCCAGCAGGACGCTGAACTCGGTCGAGATCGCGATGACCAGCGCGCCCAGCGTGACCGACATGGGGTTCAACGGGATCCGCGTGGCGAACAGCAGCAGCGCCGACCAGCCGGTCGCCAGGGCGATCGGCACGAGCGGCACGAGCGCCCGGCGCCAGGACCGGAACGCGGCCAGCAGGACCAGGCCCACGGCGAGCAGGCCGGCGACGAGCGTCAGCAGCCGCCGCCACGGCGAGGACACCGCGGCGTTGGCGTCGGCCGCCAGCACCGGCAGGCCCGCGAGGGTCGCCTCGACGCCCTTGGGCGGATGCAGCTCGCGGCGCATGATGTCGAGCACCTGCTTCTGGCGGTCCAGCGGCATGAGCCGGATGCCGAAGGCCATCGTCGCCGTCTGGCGGTCGGCGGTGATCACGCCCTGGGAGAAGTAGGGGGGCACGACCGACAGCAGTGCGTCCACCTCGGCCTGGCTCTTGATCGCGCCCGTGCCGTTGCCGAAGAGGTCCGGCAGCGAGAACGCCGGGCACAGCTCCGCCTTGCCGCAGCCACGCCGCTCGCTGTAGCCGAAGCGCTTGAGCAGGACCGCCTGGTAGCGGGTCATCCAGTTCAGCGTCGCGGGCGACGTCAGGTCGTCGCTGTGGACCAGGACGTCGATCTGCCCGCCGACGCTCGTGGACTTCTGCAGCGCCTGGAGGTCGCTCAGCGCGCGCAGGTTCTGCGGGACGAGCTTGGTGACGTCGGACTCCACGTGGGTCTGGGTGTCGGCGACCCAGCCCACGCAGGCGACCGCCAGCGCGATCGCCAGGACGCGCTCGGGCCGCCGGCCCGCGGCACCCAGGGCGGCGCGGCGCAGCGCGCGCCCCCGCCCCACGACCGCCCGCGAGACCGCGTTCTCGCGCAGCAGCTCGCCCGCCCCGCGCGTGGCGGGGGTCAGCACGCCGCCGAGCGCCGCAAGCGGCCTGGGCATCCCGCGCCCGCCGGTGAGCACGACCAGCGCCGCCGTGCCGAGCGTCACCGCCGTCACCAGGCCCACGCCGATGCCGAGCACCAGCAGCAGGCCGAAGCCGCGCACCATCGGGACCGGCGACAGCGCCAGGACGAGGAAGCCCGCAGCCGTCGCGGCCGCAGCGATCGCGACCGTCGGCGCGCCGGTGCGCGCCACGTGGCCCGCGGCCTCCACGACCGCCGCCCGCGACGCGCGCGGCCCGGCGCGCTCCTCGATGCGCGAATGCAGCTGGATGGCGTAGTCGACCGCCAGGCCGATGAGCACCGGCACCACCCCGACCGACGCCATCGTCAGCGAGGCGCCGATGAGCGACAGGGCGCCGAAGGTGATGGCCACCGCCGCGAGCGCGACGACGAGCGGCAGCAGCCGGCGCCGGGCCGGGAAGACGAGCGCGAGCACGAGGCCCATCACGAGCACCGACGCGATGAGCAGCACGACGATCGCGTCGGTGACCTTCGTCGTGAGGTCCGACAGCACCACCGGGGCGCCGGTCACGACGTACTGGCCGCCGTTGCGCAGGGCGAACTCCGGCATCAGCGTCGCGGCGCGGATGTTCGCGATCGCGGTCTGGCGCTGCGCGTCGCTCAGGCCCGGCTTGAGCCGGACCTGCACCAGCGCGCTGGTCGCATTGGGGAACAAGTAGGCGAAGCGCGCCTTCGGCGTCCCGGCCTTCTTGCCGGCGGCGAAGACGAGCTGGGACACGAAGCCCGGGTCGTTGACGTTGGGCGCCTTGAGGATCCCGTACTTCAACGCGATCTGGGCGGCGGCGCGGAGGTTGGCCAGGGTCGCCACGTCGGCGGCATCCTGGGCGAGCTTCTTGGCCTTGGCCTGCGAGTACTTGCGGCCGATCGCCAGCTTGTAGGCCGCGTCGTACTGCGCCCGGGCGTCCTGCTGGATCTGCGAGATCTGCTTGTTGTACTGGTCGCTGATCTGCCGCACGGACTCGTTGATGAACGTGCCGGGGCCGAAGACGACCTTCGCGGGCTTGCTCTGGGCCAGGCGCCCGCAGGGCCCGCGCGCGCCGCCGGGGATCACGGCGCCCTTGGGGACATTGCCGCCGAGGCAGCCCTCGAACGCGATCAGCCGTGAGAGGTCGGTCGTCAGGACGAGCTTGGAGACCTCGCCGCGCACGAGGACGTAGACGGCGTCCTCGCCGAACAGCTGGTGCTCGCGCTGGGTGGCCCGCCACGAGTCGCTCGAGCGCCCGACGAGCGTGTCGGTCGCCGTCGAGGGCGACAGGCGCAGCGCGAGGGCGCCGGCGGCCAGGGCGAGCAGCGTCACGAGCAGGCCGACCGCCAGGGGGCGGCGGGCGGCCGTGCCCATGGCGGCGCCCAGGATGCGCGGGAGCCGACCCATCAGGTCGCCGAGGGTACCGGCCCTACGGCTGCGGCGCGCCGGCCTGCGTCCCGTTGATGTTCGGCGTCAGCTGCGGGAACTGCGTCAGGTTGCCGGCGAGGTTGAACCGCGGCTGCTGCTTGCAGGGCGGCGCGACGACGTTGCCGTTGTTGAGGGCGAACTTGATGATCTGGTCGCGCAGCGTCTCGTCCAGGATCCCGGGGACCGCGGGCGCGATCGCCGGCGTCTGCACCGACTGGCCGGTGCACTGACGCGTCTCGAAGGACAGCAGGCCGTCCTTGATGTTGTTGCTGTCGCCGGGCAACGCGTAGGCGTTGGTCCGGTTCGAGGTCAGACGCTTGGGATACTGCGCGAGCATCTCGGGGTTCAGCGGGTTCGCCGTCCGCAGGTAGTGCGCCGGCTCGGTCGAGCCCGCCGTCGGCGTCGTGGCCTGCGTGGCGGCCGTCGCGTTGGCGAAGAAGGAGTTCAGCTCGCCCTTGTACAGGCCCGCGCCGTCGAGGATCGGGTTGAGCTGCCTGAGCGGCCCGTCGAACTCGGCCAGCAGCGGATGCAGCTGGTCCAGGAACTGCTGCGTGGCGGGCAGGCCCTTCTTGCCCGCGTCGATCAGCGGGTTGAGCTTCTGGAAGAGCGCCCGCAGGTCCGGCGCGGTCTTGCTCAGCTCCACGAGGGTCGGGCTGAGCTCCTTGGCCGCCGGGCGCAGGTCGGTCACGACCGGGTTCGCGTTGGCCGCGAACTTCGAGAGGCGCGTCAGCGTCGTGCGCGACTCCTTCTCGAACGTCGGCAGCGCCTTGAACGTCGCCTGCAGCTCGGCGTCGCGCTGGGCGGTGGTCTGGAAGACGCGGTTCGAGTTCGTGATGAGGCTCGCGAGCTGGCCGTCGCGCTCCGACAGCGCGGTGAAGACCTCGCCGGTGTTGCGCACGAGCTCGCGCACGCCCGCCTTCTGCGAGTTGAGGATCTGCAGGACCTTGGTGGTGTCCTGCGCGAACGGCGCGAGGTTGCCCAGCGCGTCGTTGAGGTCCTGCCCGCGCCCGGTGATCGAGACCGCCTGGTTCTGGATCCAGGTCTGGAACGCCTTGCGCGTCTGGGGGTCGAAGGCCCGCAGGATCTCGTCGAGCTCGACGGTGTTGGAGACCTGGGCGGTCTTCAGGTGGCCGTGGTCGGGGATCTTGTGCGCGTTGGCGGTGCCCGGGGTCAGCTCGACGTAGGTCTCGCCCAGCAGCGTCTTCTGGCGCAGGATCGCCTTCGCGTCGTCGGGCAGCGGCGCGTAGGCCGGCTGGAGCTCGATCGTCGCGTCCGACCGGCCCGTCTTGGCGTCGGTCTTGATGGCCTTGACCTTGCCGACCGGCACGCCGGAGATCCGGACGTCGGCCTCCTGGGCCAGCTGGGTCGCCTCGCCGAAGGACACCGTGAAGCGGTAGCCCTGCGGCTTGAGCGGCGTCGGGCCGCCGAAGGCGAGCCAGAGGAACAGCAGCAGGCCGAAGCAGGACAGCGCGAAGCCGACCATCACCAGGATCTTGCCGAGGCTGGGGACCTGCTTGTTCATCTAGCCGCCCGCCTTGGCCGGCGTGGCCACCGGCGTGTTGGTGCCCGGCGCCTGCGCCGTCTGCGCGCACGCGTCGCTCTTGGTGACCACGTTGGTGAGCCCGATGAGCGTGCCGAGCTGCGGGTTGGCGCGCTTGACGTTGTCCAGCAGCGTCAGGCCCGAGCAGCTGAAGAACAGCGCGCCGCGGCGGATCGGCCCGTGGGCGTCCTGGGTGCTGAAGACGGTCGGGCCGATGTGGTTCAGCCAGGAGATCCAGAAGAGGTAGCCCTCGTCGCTGCCCGGCGGGTTGTAGGCCGCGGTGTTGAGCAAGTAGTTGGCGGTCTTCAGCACCGAGGTGAAGTCGGGCGTCAGCGCCGCGAGGTCCCGCGCGGCGGGGCGCAGCACCTTGACCGTCGGCAGCGCGTCGCGCGCGAACGGGCGCAGCTGCTTCTGGAGGACCGGCGTCGTCGTCTTCATGAACGGCCGCACCTGCTTGAGCGACGGGCCGAGGGCCTTCGCGCCGGGCTGCAGCTTGTTCAGCGTCGGGCCGAGGACGGCGCCGAGCTTGCCGGCCTTCTGCACCGCGGTGTCGGTGACCTTCAGCGTGTCAGGCAGGAGCGTGAGCGTCTGGCGCAGCTGCGCGTCCTGCTTGGCGAAGGACTTGAAGACGGCGTTGGACGCGTCGACGAGGTCGGCGAGCTGCTGGTCCTTGGAGCCGACGGCCGCCATCAGCTCCTTGAAGTTGTGGACCGAGCGCGCGATGTTGTCGCGCCGCGCGGCCAGCGACTGCGTGATCTTGAGGATGTCGCGATTGGTCGGCTGGAAGCGCCGGAACGCCGCCGACAGGTTCTTGCCGTTGCCGCCGAGCGCCTCGCCGCCGCCGGCGACCAGGAGCTTGAGGTAGTCGCGCGTGTCGCCGTCCAGCGCCGCCAGGAACTCGTCGGTGTTGACGTTGGGCAGCGTCTGGGTGATCGGGATGACCTGCTTGGCGTGGTCGAGCTCCCC
>JAWVGD010000597.1:0-5881 GCA_033855515.1 Baekduia sp. | reverse complement strand
CGTCGACCAGGTGCTCGGTGGCGACCTTCTTGAGCGGCTCGCCCTTGGAGAAGATCATCGCCGAGTCCTTGGCCCCGGTGATCCCGAAGTCGGCGTGGCGCGCCTCGCCGATGCCGTTGACGGCGCACCCGAGGATCGACACCTCGATCGGGTCGGCGTACTGCTCCAGGCGCCGCTCGACCTCCATGACGACCGAGTCCATGTCGAACTGCAGCCGGCCGCATGTCGGGCAGGCGATGAGCACGGGCCCGCGCTCGCGGAGCTTGAGCGCCTTGAGGATCTCCCAGGCCACCTTGACCTCCTCCTCGGCGTGGAACGTCGAGAGCGAGATCCGGATCGTGTCGCCGATGCCGTCGGCCAGCAGCGTGCCGAGGCCGACCGCGCTCTTCAGCGAGCCCGACCACTTCGTGCCCGCCTCGGTGATCCCGAGGTGCAGCGGGTGGTCGATCTTGTCGGCGAGCAGGCGGTTGGCGGCGATGCTGTTGGGCACCGACGTCGACTTCATCGAGACCTTGAAGTCCAGGAAGTCGAGCGAGTGCATCAGCTCGACCCACTCGGTGGCGGCCGTGACGAGCGCCTCGACCGGATTGGTGAACTCCAGGTCGCGCAGGTGCTTGGGCAGCGAGCCGGAGTTGACCCCGACGCGGATCGGCGTGCCGTGCGCCTTGGCCTTGGCCACGACCTCGGCGACCTTGTCGGGGCCGCCGATGTTGCCCGGGTTGATCCGCACGCAGTGGGCGCCGGCCTCGATGGCCTTGATCGCCAGCGTGTGGTTGAAATGGATGTCGGCGATGATCGGGATGCGCGACTGCACCACGATCGTCTTCAGCGCTTCGACGTCCTGCTCGCGCGGGACGGCGACACGGACGATGTCGGCACCCGCCTCGGTGACGCGGTGGATCTGGTCCATCGTCGCCTGGAGGTTCGCGGTCTCCGTCTTGGTCATCGTCTGGACGGCCACGGGTGCCCCGCCCCCGACCGGGACGTCGCCGACGTGGATCTGACGGGCAGAGGCCATGGCCCCATTCTAGAAGGCCGTGCTCCGGCACCGGCCGGTGCAGGCGTTTCGTCTAGCCTGGGCGCCGTGGCCAGCACCGACGTGTACGGGACGGCGCGTGGCCAGGGCAGGGCGCGCATCGCCTCACCCATCGCCGCCCGCGCCCGCGCTCGCCGCCATCAGCGCTTCTTCGGCCTGAGCGGCCTGCGGCCCGGGATGCGGATCCTGGACGTCGGCTGCGGGACGCTCGGCCTCCGCGCGCTGGAGCCCGCGCTGGACATCACGGGCGTCGACCTCGCGCCGCGCCCCACCTATCCGGGCCCCTTCGTGCAGGCCGACGCGACGGTCGGGCTTCCCTTCGACGATGGCGCGTTCGACCTCGTCTACTCGTCCAGCGTGATCGAGCACGTGCCCCGCGAGCGCCGGGCGGCCTTCGCCGCCGAGGTCCGCCGCGTCGGCCGCGGGCTCTACGTGCAGACGCCGGCCTACTCGTTCCCGATCGAGCCCCACGCGCTGCTGCCGTTCGCCCACTGGCTGCCCGCGGCGGCCCGGCGGCGCTACTGGCGCCTGGGCACGCAGGGCGTCTGGGAGGACATCGACCTGCTGCGCCGCGGCGAGGTCGCGGGCCTGTTCGGCGCGCCCGTCCACGCCGAACGCGTCGGGCCGCTGGCCAAGAGCTGGATCGCGATCGCGCCGGTGGGAACGCTGCGGTGAGCGAGGCCGGCCCGCTGCGGCCGGCGCCGAGCCGCTCGGCGCCTCAAGCCGCGCCGCGCCGCGGTCGTTAACACTGGTGATCTCCTTGTCCGATCCGTCGCCCTTGTCCTTGATGGCCTCGCTGCGCACGACCCTCGAGGCCGCCCGCGGCGTGCGCACGCACGGCGACCTGGTGTGCGCGCTGGACCGGATCGCCCGGGTCGTGTCCGACACGCTCGGCTACGCGACCGTCGTCGTGAACCTGCACCGCCCCGCGTGGGACGACTTCGAGGCCACGACGGTGTACGGCTCCGACGCGGCCCGGCAGGCGCTGCTGACCAAGGCCTCGTCCTGGGAGCAGTGGGCGCCCTACCTCGCCGCCCGCTTCGAGCGCCGCGGCGCGCAGCACGTCCTCGCCGGTCAGCTGACTGATCAGCCGGGCGCCCTGGAGCGCTACACGCCCGATGCGGTCCCGTCCACCGGCCCGGACCAGTGGGATCCCGACGACCTGCTGATGGCCGTCATGCGCCGCGCCAACGGCGACATCCTGGGCATCCTCTCGGTCGACGAGCCGCGCAGCGGCCGGCGCCCCACCGACGCCGACATCGACCACCTCGTCGCCATGGCCCACGTCGCCGCGCTCGCCGTCGAGCAGGCCCTCGACGCCCAGCGCGACGCCACCCATCGCAGCGCGCTGGAGCGCCTGCTCGGCGTGTCCTCGCGCATCGCCGACGCGCGCTCCCGCGACGGCGTCCTGGACGCCGTCGCCGCCGGCATCCGCGACGCGCTCGGGTTCGGGCGCGTCGCCGTCCTGCTGGCCGAGCACGGCGGGCTTCTGCGCCCCGCCGCAACCGCGGGCTGGACGTTGCACGACCCCATCTTCTCGCTCACCGCGTACACGCTGCAGCAGCTCGCCCCCGTTCTGGCACCGGCCAACGAGCGCCACGGCTGCTACCTCATCGAGCGCGAGGACGCCGAGGCGCTGTTGGACGTCGAGTCCGCCATCTACCGCTCCCAGAGCAACGGCCGCGGCCCGTACGCGTGGGAGCGCCACTGGCTGCTGGTACCGCTGACGGGGCGCGACGGGACGCCGCGCGGCGTGATCTGGGCCGACGAGCCGGCCGACCGCCTGCTGCCGGGCCGCGAGCGCCTGCAGGCGCTGCGGCTGTTCGCCGATCAGGCCGCCGCCGCGCTGGAGGCCGCCCGCGAGTTCGAGGCCACCACGCATCGCGCCGACCATGACGCCCTCACCGGGCTGGCCAACCGGGCGACGCTGGCCGAGCGCCTGCGCCACGCCCTGCAGCGCACCAAGCGCGCGGGCGGCACGGTCGCGGTGCTGTTCATCGACCTCGACAACTTCAAGCACGCCAACGACTCGCTGGGCCACGCCGCCGGCGACGAGCTGCTGCGGCTCACGGCGGCGCGGATCGACGAGGACCTGCGCCCCGGCGACACCCTGGCGCGCTTCGGCGGCGACGAGTTCGTCGCGCTCTGCGAGGACGTGACCGGGGCCGAGGAGGCGATGGACGTCGCCGAGCGCCTGCGCGCCCTGCTGTCCGAGCCGATCCCGCTGGCCACCGGCGTCGCGCACGTCACCGCGAGCATCGGCGTCGCGCTGCCCGACCGCCCCGACCGCAGCGCCGAGGCGCTGCTGCAGGCCGCCGACCGCGCCATGTATGAGGCCAAGGCCGCCGGCCGCGACGCGGCGCGGCTGGCGACGCCGGGAGCGGGCTGGCCGTAGGCGCGGGCGCCCGGGCGCCGGGGTCCGGGTCACCTTAACCCTCATATGCGCGGTCAAGGTGACCCGGATCCGGCGTTCGTGCCCGAACGAAACGTCCGCCCGTCCCGAGCGCCACGGCAGACAGCCCTCGTCGTCATTCACGCGTCGTATACGGCCACCCAGACCACGACGACCCTCGTTCACCACCGAACCGGCCCGCGGATCGTCAAGATCCGTGGCATGCCCGAGCTCGACCACGGCGTTCCCGCCCAGGCGCCACCCCCGGTGCCGCCGCCGCTCACGCCCGTCGCCGACGTCCCGCGGCGCACCGCCGCCGAGGAGGCCCGCACGCTGCTTGCTGCCACGAACGTCGCCACGCTCGCGACGCTCAGCGACGACGGCGGCCCGTGGGGGTCGATGGTCACGTACGCCGCGCTGGATGACGGCTCGCCGGTGCTGTGCGTCTCGCGACTGGCCGAGCACGGCCGCAACCTCGACCGCGACCCGCGCGCCAGCCTCGTCGTCGTCGACCCCGCCGCGGTCAGCGATCCGCTGGCGTCGGGGCGCGTGACGCTCGCGGGCGCCGTCACGGTCCCGGAGGGCGACGCCCGCGCAGAGGCGCGTGCGGCCTACCTCGCCGCGGTCGCGTCGGGGAGCTACTACATCGACTACACCGACTTCACCCTCTACGTCCTGAGCGTGGCGCGGGTGCGCTGGGTCGGCGGCTACGGGCGCATGGACTCCGCCGGCGCCGAGGACTACGCCACGGCGCGCGCCGATCCGGTCGGCGACGCCCGCGGAGCCGTCGCGCACCTCAACGACGACCACGCCGACGCGCTGCTGGCGATGGCCAGGGGCCTCGGCGGCCACCCGGACGCGACATCGGCGAGTTGCGCCGCCGCCGATCGCTATGGCCTGGACCTCGTCGTCGACACGCCGCGTGGCCGGGCGCCCGTACGCGTGGGCTACGCCGAGCCGGTCACGACGACCGGCGGCCTGCGCGGGGCGACGGTCGAGCTCACCCGCCGCGCCCGCGCCGCCCTGGCCGGCGACGGCGCCTGAGCCGTGGCGGCGCGGCGCCCCGCCCGCGCCTCTCACGCCGCGCGCGCACGCCGGCGGCCCCTACGACGCGTACATGCCGCTGATGTCGCCCTCGTACTTCGTTGCGATCGGCTTGCGCTTGAGCTTCATCGTCGGCGTCAGCTCGTCGCCGCCGGGCAGCCAGTCACCCTCGACGATCACGAACTTCTTGATCTGCTCGACCCGCGCCAGCTTGGCGTTGGCCTCGTCGACCGCCGCCTGGAGGGCCTCGCGCACGCGCTGGTCGTGTGCCAGCGTCTCGAGCGTCGCGCCCTCGATGCCCTGCTGGGCCGCCCAGGCGGGCGCGAAGTCGGCGTCGAGCACGAGCAGCGCCGTGTTGTAGGGCTTGGCGTCGCCGATGCAGACCGCGTTGCCGATCAGCGGCGAGGCGCTCTTGATGGTCGCCTCGATGTTCGCCGGCGACATGTTCTTGCCGGCCGCGTTGATGATGATCTCCTTCTTGCGGTCGACGATCGTGGCGTAGCCGTCGGCGTCGATCTTCGCGATGTCGCCCGTGTGGAGCCAGCCGTCGGCGTCGATCGCCTCGGCGGTCTTCTCCGGAAGCCCGCGGTAGCCGAGCATCACGAGCCCGCCGCGGACCAGCAGCTCGCCGTCGTCGGCCAGCTTGAGCTCACACCCGGGCGTCGCGGGGCCGACGGTCCCGATCTTGATGCGCTCGGGCGGGTTGACGGTGCCGCCGCCGCAGGTCTCGCTCATCCCCCACAGCTCGCCGAGCGGCAAGCCGATCGCGTGGAAGAACACCAGGACGTCGACCGGCGTCGGCGCGGCGCCGACGTTGATCGCCACGACCTGGTCGAGGCCGAGCATCGTCCGCAGCCCCGAGAACAGCTCGGCGTCGGCCTGGGCGACCGCCGCGGCCAGCGCGTCGGGCACCGGCTCGCCGGCCTGCTCCAGCATCACCTTCTGCCGGGCGGCGTCCAGCGCGGCCTCCGCCTTCTCGCGCTGCTCGGCGGGCTGGCCGGCGACCATCGCCTCCAGGCCGGCCTTGAGCTTCTCCCAGATCCGCGGCACCGCGAAGAACCAGTGCGGCCGGACCTCGGGCAGGAAGGACACGATCTCGCGCGGGTTGGGACAGCACGTGACCTGGAAGCCGAAGACGATCGGCAGGTAGTGATGGGCCGCACGCTCGGCGATGTGCGCGTTGGGCAGCCACGAGATCACGCGGGCGCCCTCGGGGAACTGCACGATCTCCTCGATCCCGCTGACGGCGCAGAGGAGGTTGCGGTGGGCCAGCTCGACGCCCTTCGGCGGCCCGGTCGTGCCCGAGGTGTAGATCAGCGTCAGGACGTCGTCGGGCGACAGGGCGGCGATCGACGCCTCGACGTCGAAGTCGTCGGCCTGCACGTCGGCCAGCGGCGTCGTGCCCTCCG
>JAWVGD010000596.1:0-5338 GCA_033855515.1 Baekduia sp. | reverse complement strand
AGTGGTGCGACCCCGAGGTCCTGCGCCGGATCCGCCGCGCCTCGCTGGCGGTGCTGCGCAAGGAGATCGAGGCCACCGACCAGCGCGCGCTGGCCGCGTTCCTGCCGTCGTGGCAGGGCGTGGACCGTCACCCGGCCGCGGGCGCGGGCGTCGACCGGCTGCGCGAGGCGCTCGTCCCGCTGCAGGGGCTGGCGCTGCCGGCCGACGTCTGGGAGCGCGACGTGCTGCCGCGCCGCTGTGGCGCGTACTCGCCGACGTGGCTCGACGGCCTCTGCGCCTCGGGCGAGCTGGTGTGGGTGGGCGCAGGCGCGCTGGGTCGCAACTCGGGGCGCGTGGCCCTGTACTTCCGCGAGGACGCCGAGGCGATCGGGCCGCCGTCGAATCGGACCCGCCCACCCGGGGCCGAACGGCCGGAGTCGCCCGACCACGACCTGCTGCGCGAGCGCCTGGCGCAGGCGCCGTGCTTCTTCACCGACTTCCTGGCCGAGCTGCCGCTCTCCCCCGAGCAGGTCCAGGAGACGCTGTGGGATCTCGTCTGGGCCGGCGAGGTCACCAACGACGCCTTCGCGCCGCTGCGCGCGCCGCGGCTGACGCTGGCGCGGGCGCAGAAGAGCGCGCTGGAGCGCAGCGCGGGTGGCGGGCGCCGCTCGGGCCGCGCGGGCACGCGCTTCGGGTCGCGCCGCGGCACCGGCGCGGCCGCGCAGGTGCAGGGCCGCTGGGCGCTGACGTCGTCGATCTTCCGCACGGCCGTCGAGCCGGGCGCCCGCCGGCGCACCGTCGCCGAACTCCTGTTGGAGCGCCACGGGATCGTGACGCGCGAGCACGTCCTGGCCGAGGGCGTGCCGGGCGGCTTCGCGTCGCTGTATGACTCGCTGTCGTCGCTGGAGACGCTCGGCGTGTGCCGCCGCGGCTACTTCATCGAAGGGCTCGGCGGCGCGCAGTTCGCGCTGCCCGGCGCCGTGGAGCGCCTGCGCACGCAGGCCGAGCGCGCCGAGGAGGCGCCCCCGATCGTGCTCGCCGCCACCGATCCGGCGCAGCCCTACGGCGCCTCGCTGCCGTGGCCCAAGCGGCGCGACGACACCGACGCGCGCGCCAAGCCCGCGCGCGCCGCCGGCGCCTACGTCGTCCTGGCCGGGGCCGAGCCCGTGCTCTACGTCGAGCGCGGAGGACGCGGCCTGCAGGTGCTCGTGGAGCGCGAGGACGAACGGTTGCGTCCGGCCCTCGAGGCGCTCGCGGCCTTCGTGACCGGCGACCGGCGCCACAAGCTGTCGCTGGAGCGGATCGACGGCGAGGCCATCGTGGGCTCCGATCTCGAGCTGCTGCTCATTGAGATCGGCTTCCGGGGCGGGCCGCGGAAGCTGACGCTGAGCGCGTAGGTCGCGGGCGGTGCGGCGCGATGCGCGCCGACCATCCCGCCGGGCCGGCTAGCCCAGGCCCACCGCCGCCTCCGCAAACGTTCGCCACCCCGCGCGCTCGCGCGCGCGCTCCCCGCTGCCCATGTGCGGGGTGATCTCCTCGGTGGGTGCGAGCAGCGGCTCGAGGTCGCGCACGTCGTCGAGTAGGCCCGCGCCCACCAGCGCCAGGCCGGCGGCGCCGGTGACGGTCGCGTCTGCGCTGCCGCGCTGGACCGGGACGCCGAGCAGGTCGGTCTGCAGCCGGCACAGCAGCGGGTCGTTGGTCAGGCCGCCGTCGATCCGCAGCACGTCGATGCCGCCCAGCGCGTCGACGATGTCGGCCACGCGGTGGGCGATGGCCTCCAGGGCGGCACGCGCGATGTGCGCGGGCGTCGCGCCGGCGGTCAGGCCGGCGATGACCGCACGGGCCTCCGGTCGCCACCACGGCGCGCCCGCGCCCGCCAGCGCGGGCAGGACGCGGACACCGCGGGTGTCGGGCACCGTCGCCGCCAGCGCGGTGAGCGCCTGCGGATCGGCGGCCAGGCCCAGCGTCCCGCTCAGCCACTCCAGCAGCGCGCCGGCGGTGAACACGCCGCCGTCCAGCGCGTACTCCAGGCGCCCGGAGGCCTGCCAGGCGACCGTCGGCAGCAGACCCTCGGCGCGCGGGGGCGCCACACCCGCGTGCGCCAGGACGAACACCCCGGTGCCGTAGGTCGCCTTCGCGCGACCTGGCACGACGCAGCCCGCGCCGGCCAGCGCGGCCTGCTGGTCGCAGACGCGGGCCCGCAGCGGCACGTCGACCGGCCAGCGCGGGTGGCGCAGGACGCCGTGATCGCCGACGGTCGGGACGACGGCCGGCAGCGCGCCCACCGGGATCCCGAACGCCGCGCACAGCTCGGCGTCCCAGCCCGGCGTGTCCAGCGCCTGAAGCGCGGTGCGCGACGCCGTGCTCGGGTCCGTCGCGAAACCGGCGCCGAGCCGATCGCCGAGCCAGGCGTCGACGGTGCCGAGCCGGAGGTCCGGATCGCCGGCAGCGCCGAGCTCTCCGACGAGCCACGCGAGCTTCGGCGCCGAGAAGTACGGGTCGGGCGGCAGCCCGGTGCGGGCCAGCAGTGCGGGTTCGACCTTGTTATAGGCCTCGCTTCCGCGCTTGTCCTGCCAGACGATGATCGGCGAGCGCGGCGCGCCGGTCGCCGCGTCCCAGGCCAGCACCGACTCGCCCTGGTGGTCGAGGCCCGCGGCGACGACCGGGTGCCCGCCGGCGGCCGCCAGCACCTCGGCGACCGCGTCGACGACCGCCTCCAGGACCTCGAGGGGATCCTGTTCGACGCGCCCCGGCGCCGGATGCGCCGTCGCCACCGCACGCCGGGCCACGGCGACCGGGCGCAGCGCCGTGTCGAACAGCGCGACCTTGACCGCCGTCGTCCCGTCGTCGATACCCAGGACCAGCGGCCCGTCGTCGCTCATGCGCGCCCGGCGGCGCGGTGGTCGGCCGAGCGTCGCCACCACGGGCCGGCGGCCGCGACGTCGTCGGCGCGTGGCGGGCCGGCGAGCAGCGGCGCCTCGGACCGGTCGTCCCAGCCCGCCAGCGCCACCACGCGCTCGGCGATGGCCAGCGACGCGGTCAGCCCGGTGGAGCGGATCGCCGCGGCGTGGATCAACCGCGGCTCGACCTGTGAGCGCTGGACGACGTAGTTGGCGTCCCAGCGCCCGGCGGGCCGCAGCCCGGCATAGGCAAACGCGGGCTCGGCGCCGGCCAGCGGCGGGTACATCACGACGGCCTTGGCGAGCACGTCCTCGCGCGCGTCGTCGCGCACCGACCAGTCGGCCTCGGCGAGATCGACGGCCGTCGGCCCCGCCACCGTCCGGCCGTCGAGCGTCGGGAAGACCAGGACGCCCTTGGTCCGCGCGGTCGGGACGGGCAGCAGGATGTGCTCGGGCGGCGCCACGTCGAAGACGAAGAACTCGCCCTTGCGCGGATAGATGTCGAACTCGGCGTCGCCGTGCAGGCGCGCGACCGAGGCGGCGCCGAGCCCGGCGGCGTTGACCACCACGGCGGCGGCCACCGGGTGGCTGACGCGCACGCCGGTGCGGATCCGGGCGCCGTGGCGCTCCGCCGCGCCCGCCAGCGCCAGCACATAGGCCACCGGATCGGTCACGCTCTCGCCGGGCACGTGCAACGCGCCGTCCTCGTCGACCGCGACCGCCACGCCGTTGCCCTCCGCGCCCACCGCCAGCGCCCGCACCGTCGCGCGGTCCTCGTCGGTCCGCGGCGTCAGCACCGCGCCCGCGGGCGACACCGGAACCTCGAGGGCCTCCAGCACCGCCGGGCGCAGCTCCGCGGCCCGCAGGATCAGCTCGGTCTCCAGCTCGCCGGGCTTGGAGTCGAAGCCCGTGTGCAGGATCCCGGAGTTCGTCCCGCTGGCCGCCAGCGCCAGCCCGTCCTGGGCCTCGCGCAACTCCACATCGGCCCCGCGCCGCGCGAAGGCCAGCGCGCAGGCGACCCCCACGACGCCACCTCCGACGACCACGACGTCCGCCACGCTCACGGCTCCTTCTTGCCGGGGTTGAACAAGTTCTTGGGGTCCAACGCGTGCGTGACCGCTCGCGCGGCCTCGACCGCGGCGGGCGCCCACTGCGCCGACAGCTGCCCGGCCTTCAGCAGGCCGATGCCGTGCTCGCCGCTGGCGGTCCCGCCGAGGTCGCGCGCCATCGCGAAGAGCTCCTGCGCGGCGGCGTCGGCGCGCGCCCGCATCGCGTCGTCGCCCGGGTCCAGCAGGAACGACGAGTGCAGGTTCCCGTCGCCGGCGTGGCCCCACGAGCAGCCCTCCAGGTCGTGGCGCGCACCGATCGCGATCGTGCCCTCGATCGCCTCGGCGAGCCGGTCGACCGGCACCGCGATGTCCTCCGACAGCTTCTCGCCGCGGGCGGCGCGCACGGCGATCGACACGCCGTCGCGCCACCGCCACACCTCGCCGGCGGCCGGCGCCACCGACCCATTGCCCAAGGCCTCCAACAACGCGTCACGGTCACTTTCGGACTCAGCCTCGCAGACCACCAGCAGCGCCGCGCCATCGCCGCCGCCGTCCAGGAACGGCGGCGGGGCGGCGGCGAGGCAGCGGCCGTCCAGGTACTCGACGGCCGCCGGCACGACGCCGCTGCCGAGCACCGCGTCGATGGCCGCGCAGCCCTCGCCGACGGTCGCGAACGCCGCCGCGACCGGCAGCGCCATCGCGGGTGTGGGCACGAACCGCAGCCAGGCCGCCGTGATGATCCCGAGCGTCCCCTCGCTGCCGATCAGCAGCGCCCGGAGGTCGAGCCCCGCCACGTCCTTGCGCACGGGCCCGCCGAACGTCACGAGCTCGCCCGGTGCGAGCACTGCCTCGACGCCCGTCACCCACCGGCCGGTCACCCCGTACTTGAAGGCGTGCGGGCCGCCTGCGTTGGTCGCGAGGTTGCCGCCGAGCTGCGACTGCTCGGCCGCGCCCGGATCGGGCGGGAAGAGCAGCCCGTTCTCGCGCGCGCGGCGCGCGATCGTGGCCGTCGTCACGCCGGCCTCGGCCTCCATGCGCCACAGCAGCGGGTCGAAGCTGCGGATCCGGTCCAGCCGGTCCAGCGCGATCCCGACGGCCGCGCCGCCCCCGGCCGGGACGATCCCGCCGCTGTAGCCGCTGCGGCCGCCGACCGGGATCATCGGCATGTCGCGCTCGTAGCACCACGCGACCACGGCCGCGACCTCGTTGGCGTCCCCGGGCTGCACGAGCACCGGCACGTCCCCACGGAGGCCGCTGGCGTCGAACAGGGCGACGTCGCGCTCGACATTGGCGGCCCCGACCAGCGACGAGAGATCGGCGTACATGGCCCCACCGTACCCTCGATGGGGACGCATGCCCGAGGGCGACACCATCCACTACGCCGCCAACCGGATCCGCCCGGTCCTGCTG
>JAWVGD010000595.1:0-4124 GCA_033855515.1 Baekduia sp. | reverse complement strand
ACGCGCTTCGCGACGAAGAAGGACCCGCACATGTACCCCTACAGCGCGAAGATGACGGCGCGCCTGAGCAAGCTGTTCAAGTTCCTCTGGGGGCGCGGGAAGCGGGACTAGGGGAACGCTGGCCCAGGGCGCCGCGGGCCGTTCGAGGGCGAATGGCCCGCAGCGCGACGATGACCCGTGTGCGGCCTCTCAGGCCAGCTCGTCCACCAGCCGCAGCAGATCCAGCGGGCTGAACGGCTTGGTGAGGAACAGGTCCGCGCCGGCCGACTTGGCCCGTGTCTCGTTCTCCGAGGCGCCGGCGGCGGTCAGCATCACGATCGTCGCGGTCGCGCCGCCGGTGTCCTGGTCGCGCAGGAGCCGGCACGCCTCGATGCCGTCCATGCGGGGCATGTCGATGTCGAGGAAGACGAGCTCGGGGTGGATCTCGGACGCGCGCTGGACCGCCTCCACGCCGTTGGCGGCCTCGTGCAGCTGGAAGCCCGCGACGTCCTCGAGCGTGGTCGCGACCAGCTTGCGGATGAAGGGGTCGTCATCGACGATCAGGACGCTGCGCATGCTCAGTCGACCTCGAGGCGGATGGCGTCGAGGCGCTCGAGCGGGATTCCGAGGAACGCGTCGACGACCTCGGGGTCGAAGTGGGTGCCGGACGTGTCGCGGATCATCTCGCGGGCGACGTCGAGCGTCGACGGCGGCCGGTAGGGCCGCAGCGTCGTCAGCGCGTCGAGGACGTCGGCCACGGCGAACACGCGCGCGGCGAGCGGGATGACGTCGCCGGCCAGCCGGTCGGGGTAGCCGGTCCCGTCCCAGCGCTCGTGGTGGTGGCGCACGACGAGCTTCGCCTCGCCGAGGAAGTCGATCTCGCGCAGGATCTCCCAGCCGACGAGCGGATGGCGCTCCATCAGGGTGCGCTCCTCGGTGGTCAACGGCTCGGGCTTCCACAGGATGGAGTCCGGGACCGCGACCTTGCCCACGTCGTGCAGCAGGAAGCCGAACTCGACCTCCGGATCGTCGCTGAACGGGGCGTCCAGCGCACGGGCGATCTCCATGCCGTAGGCGGCCACCCGCTCGGCGTGCTTGCCCGTGTAGGCGTCGCGGGCCTCGACCGCGTTGCAGAGCGCCCGCACCGTCGCCATGTAGCTGCGCCGCAGCTCGTGGCGCCGCTCCCGCTCGCGCTTGAACGTCTCGCGGAGGTCCGCGGCATAGCGCTCGAGCTGGCGCTCCTTCTCAGCGGCAGACCGCTCGACCAGGGCCAAGCGCTCCTGCAGCACCGAGATCTCGGTGATGGTCCCCTTGCCTGGCATGTGCCTGAGCCGACGAGCCTACAAGTCTGCGGCGGCTGCAGGCTCCAAGAGCGCCAGGACCGCAGCACCGGCTTCGCCGACCGGGATGGGCGCGGCGTCCAGCCGGGCCAGCCCGATCGGCCCGTCACCATCGGCCGAGACCACCACGATGGAGTTCCGCAGGCGGCGCCCCCGGAGGTCGAGCCCGGCGATCGCCGCCTCGACGTCGGGCAGGCCGGCGTCGACGAGCGCGACCTCGAAGCGGCGCGTCGCGCACAGCCGCGCGGCCTCCAGCGGCGTCGCCGCCCACTCGTGCTCGATGGCCAGCTCGTCGAGCGCCAGGCGCAGGTTGTTGCGCATGTCGGGACGGCCCACGGCCAGGACGCGGACCCGACCGGCCATGACGGCCGAGCCGAGCGCATCGGCGAGCTCCTCGGACTCGATCGGCTTGCTGACGACCCACTCGCCCGACAGCGCCTCGCGGCCGGAGAACACCGAGACGACCACGACGGGCAGGTCGGCCAGCCGCGGATCGGCGCGCAGCTCGCGCAGCACCTCGAAGCCGCTCATGCCCGGCATCAGCACGTCGAGGGTCATCGCGTCGAAGTCCGCGCTGCGCAGCCGGTCCAGCGCGGTCGCGCCGTCGTGGACGACCTCGCAGACGACGCCGAACGGCTCCAGGCGCTCGACGATCAGGCGCGCCGTCTCGGGCTCGTCGTCCATGACGAGGACGCGGCGGCCGCGCAGCGCGTCGCTGGGGCGCGCGACGACCCCGGGCCCGGGGGCGGCGGGCATCGTGATGGCGAACGTCGTGCCGGCCCCGGGCGTGCTGGCGACGTCGATCGTCCCGCCGTGGAGGTCCACGAGCGACTTGACGATCGACAGCCCCAGGCCGGTGCCGGGCGTGCCGGTCGACCCCGAACCCCGCGAGAACCGCTCGAAGACGTGCTCGAGCTCGGAGGAGCTCATGCCGCGGCCCGTGTCAGAGACCTCGATCCGCACGCCCGCCGGGGACGCGCACGCGCCGAGGTTCAGCGTCCCGCCCTTCTCGGTGTAGAGGTGGGCGTTGGTCACGAGGTTCGTGAGCATCTGGCGCAGGCGCGTGTGGTCGGCCAGCACGCGTGGCGTGTCGGCGTCGACCTCGATCTCGAGCTTCTGGCCCTTGGCCTCGATCCGCCCGTGCAGCAGCATCGTGACGTCCTGGAAGACCTCGGCGATGTCGACCGGGCGACGGTGGACCTCGACGCGGCCCGCCTCCAGGCGCGCGACGTCGAGCAGGTCGTTGACCAGGTCGACGAGGCGGTTGGTCGACACGAGCACGATGTCGAGGAACTCGCGCTGGCGGTCGTCCAGCCCGTCGCCGGCGCGCAGCAGCTCGACGAAGCCCTTGATCGACGTCAGCGGCGAGCGCAGCTCGTGCGACGCGGTGGCGACGAACTCGCTCTTGAGGCGCTCCAGCCGGGCGCGCTCGGTCGCGTCGCGCAGCGTCCAGACGACGCCGCCGTCGGGATGGTCCTCGAGCCGCGCGGAGGTCACCGCCAGCGTGCGGCCCTCGTGCTCCAGGAGCACCTCGACGCCGAGCGCCTCGTCGGTGGACGGCAGCGGCAGCCCGCCGACCTCGGGCGGATGGCCGACCTGCAGCTCGGGCGCCAGACGCAGCGCGCGCGGGTTGGCCGACGAGACGAGGCCCTCGTCGTCGACGAGCACCAGGCCGTCGCCGAGGCTCCGCACGGTGACGTCGAGGCGCCGCCGTTCCGCGTCGAGGCGCTCGTTGGCCCGCTCGAGGTCGGTCGCCATGGCGTTGAAGGACCGGCCGAGCTCGCGGAGCTCGTCGGGCCCGCGGTTGTCGTCGACCCGTGCGGTCAGGTCGCCGCCCGCCAGCCGCCCCGACGCGTCGACGAGGTTCTCCAGCGGGCGCCGCACGCCGGCGAGCAGGAGGGCGACGAGCGCGATGGCACCCGCGAGCGCCAGGCCGCCGGCGGCGGTGATCGACGCCAAGGCCTGGCGGGAGTCGTCGCGCGCTGACGCGTCGGCGGCCGTCAGGCGCTGGTCCTGGCGGCGGCTCAGGGCCGCGATCGGTGCGCGAGCCTGCAGCGCCGCGCCGGCCGGCGCGTTGCGGCGGCGCAGCCGGCCCTGGGCCGCGCCGGCCTGATCGACGAGTGCAACGGATCGTGCATCGCCGTCCGCGCGGCGGCGGGTGTCGGCCAGCGCCTGGAGGTAGGCCGCGCGGGCGCGGGCATCGGCCGCGGCCGTGCCGCTGGTGCGCGGGGCGCGCAGCGTGGCCTCTTCGACGACGGACGCGGCAAGCAGCCTCCCGGACGCCGCCTTGACCTCGAACGCATGCGCGAGCTGATCCTCGTAGTGCTGCCGGGAGGAGTACAGCGCGCCCACGCCGAAACCTGCGATCGCCGTGAGAGCGATCGTCAATCCGAGGAGCGCGAGTTGGACCGAGCGCGCGATGGAGAGCCGGCGCACGAGGACGAAGGTACCCGGTGGCGGGGACACGCGTGGGCGGATGTCGAGCAAGGCGATCCCGGTGGTCCTGGTCGGCATGGCCCTCATGGCGGTCGCGGCGGCCGGCGAGGGCGGCCTCGGGCGCGCGCACTACCTCCGCCAGCTCGTCCTCGGACCGGCCGGTCCGGGCGCACGTCAGGCCGCCGCGGGGATGCGTGAGGGCGCCGTCACGCCGGTCCCGGCGATCCCCGCGGGGCCCCGCGGCCCGTCCGGGCGCGCCCTGACACGATCCCCAGTGCATGGCCCTCATCCTCGCCCTCACCGCCGCAGCGAGCTGGGGCCTGGCGGACTTCCTCGCCGGGCTCGCTAGCCGGCGCATCGCGGTCCCGT
>JAWVGD010000594.1:0-2837 GCA_033855515.1 Baekduia sp. | reverse complement strand
TCGGCGGCATGACGATGGGGTTGTCCATGGCCTTGCTCGAAGAGGGCATCATGGACCCGCACTTCGGCGACTACGTCAACCACGACCTCGCCCAGTACCACGTGGCCGCCAACGCCGACGTGCCCGTGATCGAGGTCAGCTGGATCGACGAGGTCGACGAGCACCTCAACCCGATGGGCTACAAGGGCATCGGCGAGATCGGGATCGTCGGCGCCGCGGCGGCGGTCGCCAACGCCGTCCATCACGCCTGCGGCGTGCGCGTGCGCGAGCTGCCGATCCGCCTCGACAAGATCCTCGACGGCCTCGGCGCCGCCGGGGTCAGCGCGCGGTAGCGACGAGGTTCAGGCGGACGTAGTCGTGCACGGGATCGGGGCCGAGGCCGGCGATCACCGCGTCCAGAAACGGGTCGTGGAGCGCGGCGGGCAGCCGGTCGAGGTGCGAGCCGAGCGAGACCGTCTGCAGGAACTCGCGCAGCGGCTGCGGGCGCTGCGGCGACTCCTGCAGCCAGCAGCGCTCCACGGCGAAGCCGGCCCGCTCCAGGCGCTCGGCCGTCTCCTCGGGCCCGGCGTAGTTCCAGGGCCCGGGCCAGCCGGCGAAGTGCTCGGCGAACGGCGCCTGCGCGCTGACGGTGCGCACGACGGCGACGACGGACGCGATGTTGCCGCGCCCGCCGCACTGGGCGACGAACGGCGCGCCCGGCTTCAGGGCGGCGCGCACGCGCGCGAACAGCGTGTCGTGGTCGGCGATCCAGTGGAACGTGGCGCTGGAGACGGCGGCGTCGGCGGGCGGATCCACGGTGAGCTCCAGGAGATCGGCCTGGCGGAACGTCGCGCGCGGGCCGCCGAGCTGCCGCTGCGCCTCGTCGACCATCGCGGCCGAGCCGTCGATGCCGATGACGTGCCCGCCGGGGCCGAGCCGCTCCAGGAGCTGGGCGCTCACGCGGCCCGTGCCGCAGCCGAGGTCCAGAACGGTCTCGTCGCCGCGCAACGCGAGGCGGTCGAGGATCTCGGCGCCCCAGCCCTGGTGGGGGACCGACACCTGGTGGTAGCTGGCCGCGTCCCACTCGCGGGGCGGCTCGGACGAGGGGGAGGCCATGCACCAATCATAAGTAATCGCGTACAAGCGTGCAACATCACGTACGCACTGCGAGCGGCCGGCGGGGACGCCTCCATACACTGCACCGCTCATGTCGAGCCTGAAGGACCGCAAGCGCTTCGAGCCCTCGGAGGTCGAGCCGCGCATCGTGCAGCGCTGGCTGGCGTCGGGGCTGTTCCACCCCGAGCCCGAGGGCACCGCGGAGGGGAACTTCTCCATCGCGATCCCGCCGCCGAACGTCACCGGCGCGCTGCACATGGGCCATGCGCTCAACGGCTCGATCCAGGACACGCTGATCCGCTATCAGCGCATGCTCGGCCGCCGGGCCAAGTGGATCCTGGGCACCGACCACGCCGGCATCGCGACCCAGACGCAGGTCGAGAAGCGTCTGAAGGAGCAGGGCACGAGCCGCGAGGAGATCGGCCGCGAGGCGTTCATCGAGCGCACGTGGGAGTGGCGCCGGGAGTTCGGCGGCACGATCATCGAGCAGCTCAAGCGGCTCGGCGCGTCGGCGGACTACGACGAGGAGCGCTTCACCCTCGACGAGGGCTACGTGCAGGCCGTGTTGAAGGTCTTCGTCGACCTGTACAACAAGGGCTGGATCTACCGCGACAACTACATGGTCAACTGGGATCCGGGCTCCGGCTCGGCGATCAGCGACCTCGAGGTCGAGGAGCGCGAGGTCCACGACACGCTCTTCCACATCGCCTACCCGCTCACCGACGGCAGCGGCGAGGTCGTCGTCGCGACCGTGCGGCCCGAGACGATGCTCGCCGACGTCGCGGTCGCGGTGCACCCCGACGACGACCGCTACAAGCACCTGGTCGGCCAGACCGTGACGCTGCCGCTCGTCGGGCGCGAGCTGCCGATCATCGCCGACGAGTACGTCAAGACCGACTTCGGCACCGGCTGCCTGAAGATCACGCCGGGCCACGACCCCAACGACTTCGAGATCGGCCGCCGGCACGGCCTGCCCGAGCTCAGCGCGATCGGCGAGGACGGGCGCATGACCGACCTCGTGCCCGAGTACGCGGGGATGACGATCGCCGAGGCCCAAGCGGCCGTCGTCGCCGCGCTGGACGGCCAGGGCCTCATCCGCGCCCGCGACCCCTACACGCACATGGTCCCGTTCAGCCACCGCAGCGGGGAGCGCATCGAACCGCTCATCTCGCTGCAGTGGTTCATGAAGATGGACGAGCTTGCGGCGCCGGCGATCCAGGTCGTCCGCGACGGCCGCGTCAAGATCCATCCCGAGTCGCAGTCCAAGCGCTACGTCGACTGGCTTCAGAACATCCGCCCGTGGTGCATCTCGCGCCAGCTGTGGTGGGGCCACCAGATCCCGGTCTGGTATCGGGGTGACGAGACCTACGCCGGGACCGAGCCGCCCGAGGGCGACGGCTGGGTCCGTGACCCCGACGTGCTCGACACATGGTTCAGCTCGGCGCTGTGGCCGTTCGCGACGCTCGGCTGGCCCCAGGACACGCCGCAGCTGCGCGCGTTCTACCCGACCGACGTGCTGTCGACGGCGCGCGACATCCTGTTCCTCTGGGTCGCTCGCATGGTCATGATGGGCCTGGAGTTCACGGGGGAGATCCCGTTCGAGCACGTCTACGTCCACTCGGTCATCCAGGCGCCCGACGGGCGGCGGATGAGCAAGTCGCTGGGCACCGGCATCGACCCGCTGACGCTCATCGAGGGCGGCCCGCGCCCGCCGGTCTTCACCCAGGGCGGCACGTTCCCGG
>JAWVGD010000593.1:0-2742 GCA_033855515.1 Baekduia sp. | reverse complement strand
GGCCGACGCCGCACCGGTCCGCGCCTCCATCGGCATGGCGCTGTTCCCGCAGGACGGGTCGACGCCGACCGATCTGCTGGAGAAGGCCGACATGGATCTGCGGGCGACCAAGGAGCGGCGGCGCGCGGCGCTGGCGGCTTCGGCGGCGCTCGAGCAGGCTGTCGTCACCTAGGAGCCCGGGTCCCTACGGACCGCGGGCGTGAGCCCTACAACTGCCGCTTGAGCCGCTCCAGGCGGGTGTCCCACTTGCCACCCGCGGCCACCATCCACTCCATGGCGCCGGCCAGCGGCTCGGGCGTCAGCCGGTAGCGCGTCTCGCGCCCGGCGTGTTCGGCCTCGGCCAGCCCCGCGTCGCGGAGCTGGGCCAGGTGCTTGGCGATCGCCTGACGGCTGACCGGCAGCTCGCCGGCGAGCGCCGAGGCCGTCAGGCCGGGCCGGGCGGCCAGCAGGCGCACGACCTCGCGGCGTGTCGGGTCGGCGAGGGCGGCGAAGACGGGCCCGGGATCGCGGTCCATCAGGCGGCGACGGCCATCTGAGGCCCCCGCGCGACGTCCGACCAGGCGTGCACCGACCGGTCGGCCGCGACCCGCAGGGTCACGAGCGGCACCTCGACGACGATCATCCGGGTGCGGCCGTCGGGCGTGTCGTCGAGCGTCAGCTCCACGAGCGACGGATCGCCGTCGGGAGCACACCACGACAGCGCGACCCGGCGCCCCTCTGTGACCTCCTCGATCGTGAGGTGACGCAGCTCGCCGTCCTCGAGGACCGTGCCGGCGCGGCCCGGCTCGACCGCGTCGAGCACGACGTCGTCGGCCAGCCACGTCGCGAGGCCATCGGGCTCGGCGACGAGCTCCCACACGGCCTCCCGCGGGGCGTCGAGGACGGTCTCGCGGCGCACGGCGCCGACTTCTTCGTGCAACTCCATGGTTGCGATGCTACCGTGCCGGACAACGCGCAACCAAACGGTTGCGAGAAGCGTCCAGACGAAGGAGTCTTCCCCGTGCCCATGGTCCCGATGGTCGTCGAGCAGTCGCCCCGCGGTGAGCGCTCGTTCGACATCTACTCCCGCCTGCTCAACGACCGCGTCGTCTTCCTGGGCAGCCAGATCGACGACGAGATCGCCAACCTGATCGTCGCGCAGCTTCTGCACCTGGAGGCCGACGATCCCGACAAGGACATCAGCCTGTACGTCAACTCGCCGGGCGGCTCGGCCTACGCCGCGCTGGCGATCTACGACGCGATGCAGTTCGTCCGCTGCGACGTCGCGACGATCTGCTGCGGCATCGCGATGTCGGGCGGGTCGCTCGTCCTGGCGGGCGGGGCGCAGGGCAAGCGCATGGCGCTGCCCAACGCCCGCATCCTCATCCACCAGCCGCACGGCTCCTACCAGGGACAGTCCAGCGACATGGAGATCCACGCCCGCGAGGCGATCGCCTTGCGGCGCCGCTACGAGGAGATCTATGCCGAGCACACCGGCCAGCACGCGGAGCGGATCAAGTCCGACATCGAGCGCGACCGCTACTTCACGGCGGACGAGTGCGTGGAGTACGGCCTGATCGACCGCGTGATCAGCAGCCGGCTGCAGGCCGTGCCGGCGCGGCAGGCGGCCGGCCTGCGCTGACGCGGGCCGGGCGCGGGTACGCGCGCGGCGCCGGATAGCCTCGGCGCCGCATGCGCACCCTCGTGATCTCCGATCTGCACCTCGGCGGCCGCACCGGCGCGGACGTCCTCCAGGACGCGGGCGTCCGCGCCCCGCTGGTGGAGGAGGTCGCGCGCGCCGACCGCCTCGTCCTGCTCGGCGACGCGCTCGAGCTGCGCCATGGCCCGGTCCGCGAGGCGCTCGTGCGAGCGCGCCCGGTCGTCGAGGCCATCGGCGCCGCGCTGCCCGCCGGCGCCGAGGTCGTGCTGGTGCCCGGCAACCACGACCACGAGCTGGCCGGGCGGTGGCTGGAGGCGCGGCACCGGCCGCTGGGCCTCGAGGCCCGCGTCAAGCCGCAGACCGCGTCGCCGGCGGCGCGCCGGCTGGCCGGCTGGCTCGGGGCCGGCGTGGCGGTCGAGGTCGTCTATCCCGGCGTGTGGCTGCGCGACGACGTGTACGCGACCCATGGCCATTATCTCGATCCGCACGGCACCGTCCCGACGTTCGAGCGCCTCGCCGCCGGCGTGATGAGCCGCCTCGTCGGAGCCGTCGGGGACCCGGCGACCGCCGAGGACTACGAGCGCGTGCTCGCGCCCTTGTACGCCTGGACGCACGCGACGGCCCAGCGCGCCACGCCCGGCGGGATGGGGGCGGGCGCCGGCAGGGCCGGCAAGGCCTATGAGTTGCTGCAGGGCGACGGGCACCAGCCCATGCGCACGCGGCTGCTGACCGCGATCTTCCCGCTCGGGATCCGCGGCCTGAACCTCCTCGGGATCGGCCCGGTGCGAGGCGACCTCTCCGGCGACGCGCTGCGGCGCAACTCGCTGGACGCGATGGCCGAGGTGATCCGGCGCCTCGGCGTGGACGCCGAGCACGTGATCTTCGGCCACAGCCATCGCGCGGGGCCGCTGCCCGGCGACGACGTGACCGAGTGGCGCGCGCCGACCGGTGCGTGGCTGCACAACACCGGCAGCTGGGTGCACGAGCCGGTGCTGACCGGTGCGGCCGGGCCTGCCGGCCCCTACTGGCCCGGTGGCGCGATCCTCGTCGAGGACACCGGGGCGCCGCAGCTCCTGCGCCTGCTGCACGACACGCCGGAGCTG
>JAWVGD010000592.1:0-3999 GCA_033855515.1 Baekduia sp. | reverse complement strand
TCGTGGCGTCGGCGCCCAAGCGGTGGTCGAACGGCTCGATGCCGACCTCGCGCGAGGCCTTCTGCTTGGCGGCCACGTACACCTCGCTGGCGGGATCGGCGCCCACCAGGAGCGTCGCCAGACCGGGCCGGCGCCCGGTGCGTGCCACGAACGCCTCGACGTCCCGGGCCACTTCCGCCCGGACCTTCGCCGCGATCGCCTTGCCGTCGATGATGCTCGCCATACGCTGATCACGCTATAGCGTCGCCCGGCCCGTCGACGTCCCGGGCCGCGCTCAGCCGGCGATCGGCGGCCGCGCGTCGACCCAGCGGTCGCGAACGATCGCCCCGCCCGCGGTGACGGTGGCGCCGCCGTGATGGGGCAGCGTCGTGTCGCCGTGCGCGTCGAACGCATAACGGCCCAGCGGCGAGTCGCGCTCGGGCATCGCCAACAGCGCCTCGCGGACGGCCCGGCGGTCGGAGCCCGCCGCCCCGGCCCGGGTGATCGCGTCGAGCACCACGAGCATCGCCTCGTGGCCGAAGAGCGCGAAGCGCCCCGGGTCGTGCACGAAGCGGGCGCGGAACCGCTGCGCGAACGCCGCGCCGTCGGGCCCGAGGTGCTCGGCCTCGATCGAGTAGTCCAAGAGGTGCAGGCGCTCGCGCGCCTCGCGGCCGAGGCGGCGTGTCAGGCGCGGCTGGGCGATGCCGTCGAAGCCGAAGAGCGGGACGCCGGGCACCGCGGCGGCCAGCGCGTTGAGCACCGCGGCCGCGTCGCTGGCCGTCACGCCCGTGTAGACGACGGCGTCGGGAGCGCGCTCGGCGGCCGCCAGCGCGGTGGCGGCCGCGAGCTCGCGCGCGCCGCGGCCGGGCGTGCGCGCGAGGCCCGCCGAGGCCATCCCGGCGGCCGGCAGCCGCGCGCCGGCCATCCGGCTCAGGCTGTGCGCGTAGTGCGTGTCGTCCTCGACGAACATCGGGCGCTGGACGCCCAGCGAGGCCATCCAGTGCACGGCCGCCGACGCGCTCGCGTGGCCGGCGGGCGCGATGCGCGCGTAGGTCGCCACGCCGGCCGGCGCGTAGCGCGCGGGCTCGTCGGCGAGCGCGCCCTCGGCGCGCGTCAGCCCGACGTAGGCGTTCGTCGGGCTCAGCTGCACGAGGCCGGCGCGGTTGAGGATCGGCATCGAGGTCGCCGAGCGGCTGCTCATGACCTCGCCGATGTAGGCGACGGTCCGCGGGTCCTCGGCGGCTTCGCGTGCGTTGCGGGCGACCAGCAGGTCGCTGGCGCCGGCGTGCGAGGTCGACGCGTTGCGCAGCCGCACGGCCACGCGGAACTCCCCGGTCTCGCCGCCGTGCTCCTCGAGCGCCATCCGGACTCCGCGGGCGACGTCGCGGCCGATCGTGCCCGCGGCGCCGCGCAGCGGCATGCTCGCGACGACGGTGACGACGTTCCGCTCGGTGGTGCTCACCGCTTGGTGATCGGCGCGTACTCGGCCATGAGCTTGCGTTCGCTGCCGTCCTTGGCAAAGCGGATCGTCACGACGCCGCCGGGCTCGGTGCCGGTCACGACGCCCTCGCCGAAGGCGGCGTGCAGCACGTCCTCGCCCACCCGGAAGCCGGAGCCGGGCTCGGGCTCGGGCGCCGCGGCGCGCATCGACGCCCAGGACGCCATGCCGCGCGGGCGGATCGCCGACCGGTCGGCCTGCGCCCCGTTGGCGAAGCTCCCCAGAGCGTTCTCGCGATCGACGTACTCGGGCGGGATCTCCCCGAGGAACCGGCTCGGCAGCCCGTAGGCGCGCGAGCCGAAGACGTTGCGCTGGCGGGCGTGGGTCATCGTCAGCGACCGCATCGCGCGGGTCATGCCGACGTAGCAGAGGCGCCGCTCCTCCTCGAGCGTCCCCTCGTCGATCGAGCGCGAGTGCGGGAAGACGCCCTCCTCGCAGCCGATCATGAACACGATGGGGTACTCGAGGCCCTTGGCGTTGTGCAGGGTCATGAGCGTGACCATGCCGCCGTCGTCGACGCGCTTGTCGGTGTCGGACTGCAGCGCGACCTGCTGCAGGAAGATGTCGAGGCGGTCGTCCTGGGCCGGGGTCAGGCCGTCGAACTCGCGCGCGACCTCGACGAGCTCCTGCAGGTTCTCCAGGCGGCCCTGGGCCTCGATCGTCCGCTCGGCCTCCAGCGCCTCGATGTAGCCGGTCTCGTTGAGCACGGCGTTCAGGAGGTCGCCCATCGGGACGCCGTCGCGGGCGCGTTCCTGCAGGCCGGTCATCGTGCCCATGAAGCGCTCGAAGGACCGCACGGCCGCGGTGCCGAGGCCGGGCACGCCGGCCGGGTCGCTCGCGGCGTCCCACACGGTGATCCCCATGTTCTCGGCGTGCGCGAGCACCCGCGACAGCGAGGTCTGGCCGATCCCGCGCTTGGGTGAGTTGGCCACGCGCGTGAACGAGATCGCGTCGGCCGGGTTGGCCAGCAGCGTCAGGTAGGAGATCGCGTCCTTGACCTCGGCGCGCTCGTAGAACTTCGTCCCGCCGATGACCTGGTAGGGCACCTCGGCGCGCACGAGCGCGTCCTCCAGCACGCGCGATTGCGCGTTGGTCCGGTAGAAGCACGCGACCTCGGCCAGCGATACGCCCTCGTCGACCAGCCGCTGGACCTCGCCGAGGACGTAGCGGGCCTCGGCGTGCTCGTCGTCGAGCTCGCGGATGATGACCTGGTCGCCCTCGCCCTGGTCGGTCCAGAGCGTCTTGTGCATCTGCGCGCGGTTGTGGGCGATCACCGCGTTGGAGGCGCTCAGGATCGTCTGGGTGGAGCGGTAGTTCTGCTCCAGCTTGATCGTGTGGGCGGTCGGGAAGTCGTCCTGGAAGTCCAGGATGTTGCGGATGTCGGCGCCACGGAACGAGTAGACGCTCTGCGCGTCGTCGCCGACGACCGCGAGGTTCTGGTGCTCGCCGGCGATGAGCTGCAGCAACCGGTACTGCGCGTGGTTGGTGTCCTGGTACTCGTCGACGAGCACGTGGCGGAAGGTCGCGGCGTACCGCGCCCGGACCTCGGGGAACAGCTCCAGGACGTTGACCATGCGGAACAGCAGGTCGTCGAAGTCCATGGCGTTCATCCGCACGAGCTCGCGCTCGTAGAGCTTGTAGGCCTCGGCGACGGTCTGCTCGAAGTAGCCGCCGACCATCTGCGCGTAGTCCTCGGCGCTGCGCAGCTTGTTCTTGGCGTCGGAGATCTGGTGGGCGACGGCGCCCGGCGTGAAGCGCTTGGGGTCGACGTCGAGCTGATCCAGGCAGCGCTTGACCAGCCGGCGCGAATCCGACGCGTCGTAGATCGTGAACTGGCGCGTGTAGCCCAGGCGCTCGGCCTCGGCCCGCAGGATCCGCGCGCAGGCCGAGTGGAAGGTCATGACCCACATCGCGCGCGTGGAGTGCCCGAGCAGCAGCCCGACGCGGTCGCGCATCTCGGCCGCGGCCTTGTTCGTGAAGGTGATCGCGAGGATCTCCCCCGCCCGCGCGCGCTGGGTGTGCACCAGGTAGGCGATGCGGTGGGTCAGCACGCGGGTCTTGCCCGAGCCGGCCCCGGCGAGGATCAGCAGCGGACCGTCGCCGTGGACGACCGCCTCGCGCTGCGGGGCGTTCAGCCCCTCGAGGAGGTCGGCGACGCGCTGATCGGTCGGAGCTTCGGACGGCACCTCTCCAGGATAGGACCGGCTCCGGCGGCCGGTCCCAGACCGCAATTGCACAGCTTCTGGGGCACTGGACGGTGCACTTCTCGTCGCACCGGGCACCGGAGCGAGCCGGTACGAGAGGACTCCCGTCCGTGCACGGATCTCCCGGCAGGGGGCTCTGGACCGGCCGCAGGCGCGTCTGGACGCGCCGGTCGTCGATCCAGGCCCTAGTCTTCGTCGCGGCGGCCGCCGCCGCCACAACCCCCGCGGCGGCCCCCGCGCGTCCGTGCGCCCCGTAGGGCGCCCCGCCCGCGCACCACAGCACCCGCCCGGCCCCCCCCCCCCCCCACAGCCACGTCA
>JAWVGD010000591.1:0-5218 GCA_033855515.1 Baekduia sp. | reverse complement strand
GGGGAGGGGGACGGAGCCGTGGCGCAGCGGACGGAACGGGCGGCGCGACGGGTGCCACCGGTGCCGGTGGCCGAGGTCCTGGCAGACGGGCGGCTGGCGCTCGACGACCTGTGGGCGGTCGCGCACGGCGCCGCGCGGGTCGGGCTCGGCCCGCTCACGCTGGTCGCGGTGGCGCGCAACCGCGCGTCGTTCGAGGTGGCCGTCGCGGGCGGGGCCGAGGTCTACGGCGTGACGACCGGCGTCGGCGCGCTCGTGGTCCAGCCGGTGGACGCGGGCCGCAGCGAGGAGGCTGCGCGGTCGCTGCTGCGTAGCCACGCCGCCGGCGTCGGGCGCGAGCTGGCGCCGGCGCTGGTCCGCGCGGCGATGACCGCGCGGCTGACGACGCTGGCCCGCGGGCACTCCGGCGTGCGGCCGGAGCTGCTGCGGGTCCTGGCCGCGCTGCTCAACCACGACCTCACGCCGCGGGTGCGCGCCGGGTCCCTGGGCCCGACCGGGGAGCTGGCCGCGGGCGCCCACGCGTTCCTGCCGCTCATCGGCGAGGGCGAGCTCCGCGACGCGCGCGGGGAGCTCGTGACCGGCGCCGAAGGGCTGCGGCGCCTCGGCCTCGCCCCGCTGGAGCTCGACGGCCGCGAGGCGCTGGCGCTGCTCAGCGGCACGTCGTGGCCGGCGGCCATCGCCGGGCTCGCGGCGGTCCGCGTCCGCCACGTGCTCGCCGCGGTCGACGTGGCGGCCGCGCTGACGTTCGACGCGCTGGACGGCGCCATGCCCGCGCTGGACCCGCGCGTGCACGCGCTGCATCACCTGCCGGGCCAGACGCGCTCGGCGGCGCACATGCGGGCGATGCTCGCCGGCCGCGAGCGGCCGCCGCGCGGCCCAGGCCGGCTGCAGGACCCCTACTCGCTGCGCTGCGCGCCCCAGATCCACGGGGCCGCGCGGACCGCGGCGGGCTTCTTCGCCGCGCTCGTCGAGGGCGAGCTCGCGTCGGTCACCGACAACCCGCTGATCTTCGACGACCCCGCCGAGGTGCTCTCCTCCGGCAACTTCCACGCCCAGTCGCTGGCCTTCGCGTGCGACGCGATGCGCGCCGCGCTCGCCGATCTCGGCGGCGTGTCGGAGCGCCGCGTCTACCGCCTCGTCTCGCCGAGCGTCAACGGTGAGCTGCCGCCGTTCCTGTCGCCGCATCCGGGCGCCAGCGGCTACATGATCCTGCAGTACACGGCCGCCGGCCTCGTCTCGGAGCTGCGCCTGCTGGCCCATCCCGTCGCGCCCGACAACATCGTCGTCTCCGACAACCAGGAGGACCACGCATCCAACGCGATGCTCGCGGCCAACACCCTGCTGGAGTCGCTGGACCGCGTCGAGGCGATCGTCGCCGCCGAGCTGGTGTGCGCCTGCCAGGGGCTCGACGTACGGCCGAGCCCAGGCCGGGCCGGGCGCGGTAGCCTCGCAGCCCATGCGCTCGTGCGGTCCGTCGTCGCCACGCTGGACGCCGACCGCGCCCCGGCCGGCGACGTCGCCGCTGTCGCGCAGCTGGTGGCGTCCGGCGCCTTCACGCAGCTGCTCGACGAGCTTCCCGAGGAGCCGCCGGCCGGCGGGCCGGAACCCATGAAAGGACCTTGAGCGATGTCGGTGACCCACGGAGCGCAGCTGCGCTGCCTCGGCTGGCAGCAGGAGGCCGCGCTGCGGATGCTGGAGAACAACCTCCACCCCGATGTCGCCGAGAACCCCGACGAGCTGGTGGTCTACGGCGGGATCGGGAAGGCCGCGCGCGACCACCAGTCCTTGGCCGCGATCAAGGACGTGCTGATGCGGCTGAAGGACGACGAGACGCTGCTCGTGCAGTCCGGCAAGCCCGTCGCGGTCTTCGAGACCCACGACCGCGCGCCCCGCGTGCTCATCGCGAACTCCAACCTCGTCGGCGACTGGGCCAACTGGGAGCACTTCCGCAAGCTCGACGCGGCCGGGTTGATGATGTACGGCCAGATGACCGCGGGGTCCTGGATCTACATCGGCAGCCAGGGCATCCTGCAGGGCACGTACGAGACGTTCGCCGCGGTCGCGCGCAAGCGCTTCGGCGGGTCGCTGGCCGGCCGCCTGGTCGTCACGGCGGGCCTGGGGGGCATGGGCGGCGCCCAGCCGCTGGCGGTGACGATGAACGACGGCGTCGCCCTGTGCATCGAGGTCGACCGCCACCGCATCGAGCGGCGGATCGAGACCGGCTACCTCGACGAGCGTGCCGCCGACCTCGACGACGCGCTGGCGCGCTGCGCCGCGGCGGTGGCCGAGCGCCGGCCGCTGTCGATCGGCCTGCTCGGCAACGCCGCCGAGATCCTGCCCGAGCTCGTGCGCCGCGGCGCGCCGATCGACGTGGTGACCGACCAGACCAGCGCCCACGACCCGCTCATCGGCTACCTCCCGGCCGGCCTGACGATCGAGCAGGCCGACGGGCTGCGCGCGTCTGACGAGGAGGAGTACCTGCGCCGCGTCGGCGAGAGCGTGCTCACCCACGTCGCGGCGATCCGCGACCTGCAGGCCGCCGGCGCCGAGGCCTTCGACTACGGCAACGCCCTGCGCGGCCTGGCCGCCGCGCACGGCGACGCGGACGCCTTCGCCTACCCCGGCTTCGTCCCGGCCTACATCCGGCCGCTGTTCTGCGAGGGCAAGGGCCCGTTCCGCTGGGTCGCGCTGTCGGGCGACCCCGCCGACATCCACGCCACCGACGCGGCGATCCTCGACCTCTTCGGCGACCAGGAGCACATCGCGCGCTGGATCAAGCTCGCCCAGGAGCGCGTGCGGTTCCAGGGCCTGCCGGCGCGCATCTGCTGGTTGGGCGCGGGCGAGCGCGACCTCGCGGGTGCGCGCTTCAACGAGATGGTGGCCTCGGGCGAGGTGAGCGCGCCGATCGTCATCGGGCGCGACCACCTCGACGCCGGCTCGGTCGCCTCGCCCGAGCGCGAGACCGAGGCGATGCTCGACGGCTCCGACGCCGTGGCCGACTGGCCGCTGCTCAACGCCATGATCAACGTCGCGGCGGGCGCGTCGTGGGTGTCGATCCACCACGGCGGCGGCGTCGGCATGGGCAAGTCGATCCACGCCGGGCAGGTCGTCGTCGCCGACGGGACCCCGCTGGGCGCCGAGCGCGTGCGCCGCGTCCTGACCGCCGACCCGGGGATGGGCGTCGTGCGCCACGTCGACGCGGGCTATCCCGAGGCGGTCGCCGCCGCGCACCGCCTCGGCCTCGACATCCCGATGCTCGACGCCGAGTGACGCCGCTCAGCATCGAGGGCGCCGCGCAGGTGCTGCGGCCGCCCGAGGACGGCCTCGACCACCTGCGGCTCGATCGCGCAGCGTCGCTGAGCATCGAGCCGGGCGACGTCGCGCTCCACGGCGGGCGGATCGCGGCGTTCGCGCCCGACACGTCCGCGCGCCGCATCGACGCGACGGGCTGCGCGGTGATCCCCGGACTCGTGGACTGCCACACGCATCTGCCGTTCGCGGGCTGGCGCGCCGCCGAGTACGCCATGAAGATCGCCGGCACGCCCTACGAGGAGATCGCGCGCAGCGGCGGCGGCATCGCGTCGTCGGCGCGCGCGCTGGCCGAGGCCTCCGACGAGGCCGTGCTCGCCCAGGCGGGTGCGCTGGCGGCCGAGATGCTGGCCCACGGGACCACGACGTTCGAGGGCAAGAGCGGCTACGGGCTGTCGGAGGACGGCGAGCTGCGCTCGCTGCGCCTGGCACGGGAGCTCGGCCGGGCGGTGCAGCAGACGACGACGTCGACCGCGCTGCTGGCCCACGCCGTCCCGCCGGGGCGCGACCGCGCCGAGTGGATGGACGCCGTCGCCGCGCTCGTCCCGCAGACCGACGCCTCGGCGCTGGACATCTACGTCGAGTCGGTGGCGTTCGGCCTCGACGACCTGCGGCGCATGGGGGAGCTGGCGCGCCAGCACGGCCGCGACCTGCGCGCCCACGTCGAGCAGTTCTCGACGATGCGCTCCGTCCCGGTGGCGCTGGAGGCCGGCGCGCGTTCGGTCGACCATCTCGCCTGCCTGCATCCCGACGACGTCGCTCCGCTGGCCGCCGCCGAGTGCGCGGCCGTCCTGCTGCCCGGCGCCGAGCTGCTGGGCGACGAGCACGTCGCGCCCGCACGCGAGCTGGCCGACGCGGGCGCCATCGGCGTCCTGGCCACCGACCTGAACCCCGGGACGTCGCCGGTCGCGTCGCTGCCGCTGATCGCCGGCCTGGCCGTCCGCCGCTACCGCTGGAGCGTGCTGGAGGCGCTGGCCGCCGTCACGCTCAACGCCGCCTGGGTGCTGGGCCTGTCGAGCGAGCTGGGGTCCTTGGAGGTCGGCAAGCGCGCCGACGTGGTCGTCCTGGACGCGCCCGTCGAGCACGTGCCCTACCGCTTCGGCCACAACCCGGTGGCGATCGTGATCATCGCCGGCGAGGTCGTGTCGGTGCGCCCCGACCAGGCCTGGCGGCTGGCGTGAGCGACGGCGTGATCGAGCCCGCCGACCTGGCGGCGCGGCTGGACGCCTTGGCGCCCATCGGGCGCAGCGCCTCGGGCACCGACCGGCTCGCCTGGACGCCCGAGGACGCGGCCGCGGGGGAGTGGTTCGCCGCGCAGGCGGCGTCCTGTGGCCTGGAGGTCGCCCGTGACGCGGCGGGCAACCGCTGGGCCACGCCGCCCGGCCCGGGCCCGTGGTGGGCGGTCGGCTCGCACACCGACAGCGTGCGCTCCGGCGGCGCCTACGACGGCGCGCTGGGCGTGGCGGCGGCGTTCGCGATCGCCGCCGCGGCGGCCGTCCCCGTCGCGGTCGTCTCCTTCGCCGACGAGGAGGGCGCGCGCTTCAACACGCCCACGTTCGGCAGCCGCGCGCTCACGGGCGTCCTCGACGTCGACGACGTCCTGGCGCGCCGCGACGACGACGGCGTGACGCTGGCCCAGGCGCTGCGCGCGGCCGGCGTCGATCCCGACGGGCTGGCCGCCGCGCCGCAGGCGCTGTCGCGGCTGCGCGGGTTCCTCGAGCTGCACATCGACCAGTCGCGCGACGTCGACGGCGCGGGCGTGCCCGCGGGCGTCGTCACCGCCCTGGCCTCGCGGCTGCGCGCCCGGGTGACCTTCACGGGCGATTCCGACCACGCGGGCACGACGCCGCCCGAGGAGCGCCGGGACGCGCTGGCCGCCGCCGCACGCCTGCTCGTCGCCGCCGACGAGCTG
>JAWVGD010000590.1:0-10162 GCA_033855515.1 Baekduia sp. | reverse complement strand
GACGAGCTCCCGCGCGTCGAGCTCCTGGTCGGAGTCCATCCGCATGTCCAGCGGGGCGTCATAGCTGTAGGAGAACCCGCGCTCCCAGGTGTCGACCTGCATCGAGGAGATGCCGAGATCCATGTACACCATGTCGGCCGACAGCCCTTCGGCGGCCAGCTCGCGCAGCCCCTCGGCGAAGGAGGCGTGCACGAAGCGCATCTGGCACGGAACCTCGGCGGCGACCGCGTCGAAGTGCGCGCGCGCGACCGGATCGCGGTCGATGGCGATCAGGGTGCCCGATGGGCCGAGGCGCTCCGCCATCAGGCGGGCATGGCCACCCGCGCCGAACGTGCAGTCGATGGCGATCTCGCCGGGCTGGGGGTCCAGGGCCTCGATCAGCTCGCCGGCGAGGACCGGGACATGTGAGGCGGTCATGTCATACGGGATAGTGATCATCACGCGGTTGTGGGGGCATCGAAGGCCGCCGAGATGTCGAACATGTCGGTCGCGAGCTGGTCGTTGTAGGCCGTCCAGGCCTCGCGGTTCCAGATCTGGAGGTGGTCGCCGACGCCGACCACGGTGACCTCGCGCGTGAGCTTGCCGTGCTCCATGAGAAACGGCTGCATGGGCACGCGGCCCGCGCTGTCGAGCCCGCCGGGCATCGAGTTGGCGGAGAGGAAGGTCATGATCTTGCGCCCGCGCTGGCTCATCGGGTGCACGTCCTGCAGCGCGGCGCGGCGGAAGTCGTCGTAGCCGGCGGTCGGCCAGATGGCGACGCAGGGGTCGATGTCCTTGGCGAGGACGAGGCCGCCTTCGAGCGCCCCTCGGTAGCGCGCAGGAACCGTGAGGCGGTTCTTGGCGTCGAGGGTGTAGTCGGCCTGGCCGGTGAAGGAGGTGTCCATGTGGACGGCTGCATCGCGGGAGAACAGGGGCCGGGGTGGAGGAGTGGGAGGAGCTCCTCCACCCCGGTCCGCTCATGGCGTTCTATCCCACTCTCACCCACCATGCAACCCCATTCCCACACTTTCCCCCACCGGCGGACACGCGGTGGTCCCAGCACGGCCTCAAACCCGCATGAACACGGGCTTTCCGGCGGTGGGAGGAGGTGCCATGGCCTATCCGTCCAGAACGCAGGACGCGTTGCAGCACGGCGGCCTGGGCGGCGCCTTGCGGAAATCGCGCCGTTCCGTCCGCTGGGTGTGCGTCAGGTGGGGCGTCGTGGGAGGCGACGGGAGCTGGTCGGGCGTCCGGCGTCCGCTGTCCTCCACGCCCGTACCATTTCGCCCCATGGTGTCCTCCCTCCTGCCCCGCTCCGTGGCGACCTTCGTGGCCGCGGCGGCCGTCGCGGTCCCGATCGCGGGGTGCGGCGGCGGGTCGTCGGCCGGCGGCGACGCCGGCGCCGACCCCGCCGCGTTCCTGCCCGCCTCCTCGCCCGCCTACGTCGAGGCGCAGGTCCGCCCCGGCGGCGACCTGAAGACCAACGCGGAGGCGGTCGCGCGCAAGGTGCTGGCCACCTCGGACCCGAGCGGCAAGCTCGTGGGCCTGCTCGACAAGGCGCTGGCCGACCAGGGCGGCAGCTATGAGAAGGACATCGCGCCGTGGCTCGGCACCCGCGCCGGCCTGGCCGTGACCGGCGCGGGCGCGGCCGGCGGGAACGGGACCCCCGACCTCGCGGCGGCGATCGCATCCAAGGACGATGCCGCGGCCGAGGCGTTCCTCGCGCGCGAGCAGGGCACGACGCAGCGCGAGTACCGCGGCGTGACGTACCGCTACAAGTCGGCCGACGATCTGGCGACCGCCGTGGTCGACCACGCGGTCGTGGCCGGAACCGAGCGCGGGTTCAAGTCGGCGATCGACGCCCAGCAGGGCGACGCGCTGGCCGACGCGGCGGCCTTCAAGAAGGCACGCACGACGGTCGGCACCGACGGCCTGGGCTTCGCCTACGTGGATCCGTCGCGGGCGTTCGACCTGGCGCTCGGCGCTGCGGGCAGCGCCGGCGGCGCCGGCGCCGCCAAGGGCCTCCAGCAGGCGCAGATGCTCAAGGGGCTCCTGGCGGGCTCGGGGCTGCAGTCGGTCGCGGCCAAGCTCGACGTCGCCGCCGACGCGGTGCGGATCGATGCGGCGGCGATCGGGCTGAAGACGGGCACGGCCGGCGCCCAGGGCGATGGCCCGGGGGCCGCGGCGGCGGTCCCGGCGGGCTCCTGGCTGAGCGTCGGGATCGGCGACATCGGCGGGGCCGTCACGCGCCAGCTCGCCCAGCTGGGGGCGTCGGGCGCCACGGGCGGCATCGACCCGGCGGCGATCCTGCAGCAGTTCAGCGGCTCGCTCGGCCTCGACGTCCAGAAGGACCTCCTGTCCTGGATGGGCGACGGGGCCATCTTCGTCCGCGGGACGAGCATGACCGACCTCAACGGCGCGCTGGTCGTGCAGTCCAAGGACCCGGCGAAGTCCACGGCGGCGATCGGGAAGATCCACAAGCTGCTGTCGACCTTCGGGATCAAGACCGGCGCGCTCACGGGCGTCGCGGGCGCCGAAGGCCTGACCGTGGGGGCCGGCTCGCTGCCGGACGCCATCGAGGTCGCCGCCAAGGGCGACAAGTTCGTGATCGCCTACGGCCACGCCGCGCTGAAGGACGCGCTGGCCGGGGGCGCTCCGCTGGGCGACACGGCGCCGTTCAAGACGGCGGCGGCCCTGCTGGGCGGCGCCAAGCCGTCGCTCTTCCTCGACACGCCGCAGGTCGTCACGCTCCTGGCCTCGCGGGCCGGCAGCGATCCGAGCTTCGCGAAGGCGAAGCCGACGCTCGACGCCTTCGGGCCGGCGGCGGCCGGCGTGACGTCCGAGGGTGACGTGACGCGGGTCAAGATCGCGGTGGCGGTGCCGTAGGGCGCCGCGCGCGCGGGAAGGCCGCCCCGGCCCCGCACGCGCCTCTAAGGCACGCGCTGCAGCCGCGGGTTCGGTCGCTCTTCGCGCCCGACCTTCGCGATCGGGCGGTCGTCGACGCGGACGATGTCGGCGGTGAAGTCGTTGTGGCCGCGCAGCAACGAGGAGCCGACGCCATACGCATCGACGGGCGCGGCCTCCTCCTCGAAGCGGCGGATCTTCTCGGCGTCGAACCCACCCGAGGCGACGATCTTCACGCGGCTGTGGCCGGCGTCGTCGAGGGCTTGACGCACCCGACGGGCGAGCTCGACGTTCACGCCGCGCGGCGCGTCGGCGCCGAGGTCGGCCAGCGACTGGTCAACGATCAGCTCGGAGGTGTCGAGACGCACGCCCCACAGCTCGTCGCCCAGCGCGTCGGCGACCTCGATGGCCGTACGCGCCGAGTCGTTCTCGAAGTCGACGAGGACCGTGACGTTGATGCGATCGCCGTAGCGATGGGCGAAGGCCCGGGCCGCCTCGACCGTGTCGCCGCCGAAGGCCGCGATGAGCGCGTGCGGCACCGTCCCGACGCCGCGGCCGCCCCACCACGACGCCTGGGCGTCGGTCGACACGCCGATCGCGCCGGCGACGTGCGCGGCCCACCCGTCGCCGGTCTGCACGAGCCAGTGGTCGTGGCGGGCGGGGAAGAACAGGATCTCCTTGCCGCGCGCCGCGTCGACGACCGCGCGGACGTTGCGCATGACGAGCGAGCGGCGGGCCATCGTGCCGAGGTAGACCGTCTCCAGATGCGCGAACTGGGCGTAGTCGCCCGCGATCGTCAGGACCGTCTCGTGCGGAGCGATCGGATCGCCCTCGTGCAGCGCGTGGACGACGAGGTCGTCCCAGGCCGGGACCCACACGCCGTCGCTTCCGACGTGACCGGCGCCGACCTTCAGCACCGCGATCGCCTCGTCGACGCCGCCGAGCAGTGAGTCCTGCTTCTGGAACACCTGCATGAGCACGCGCGGATGGCGGTCCTGGGCTTCCAGCAGCTCCTTGGTGGAGTTGAAGTAGGCGTCGCTGTAGTAGCCGGCGCGCAGGCGGCCGACGGGCAGCTGGAACGTGGCCGGATCCAATCGCATCGGGTCGGGCGCCATCCGGCGAACCTAGCGCGTCGCGCTCCCGGCCAGCCCGTGTACGAGCCCGGCCGCGACGAGGAGCAGCACGGCGGGGACCAGCAGCAGCGCCACGGCAAGCTGGATGCGCGGAGCCGCGCCGGCGGCGTGCTCGTGCAGCTGCCGGGCGCGGCCTGCGCGCGCCTCGCGTGCCAGCGCCGCGAGCGCAGGCCCCAGCGGGGCGCCGTGGCGGTCGGCGCGCGCGACGGCGCTGCGCAGCGCCGCGATCGCCGGCAGCGGCAGCCGCCGATGCAGGTACCCGAGCGCCTCGCTGCGCGGTACCCCGAGCTCCAGCCGCGCGGCGACGCCGCGCAGCTCCGCGGCGACCAGGCCGCTGCGGCGACGCCCCACCTCCCCGAGCGCGCGGCCGACCGGCAGCCCGGCCTCGACCGCGACGCGCAGCAGATCGAGCACGTCGGCCAGCTCGAGCCCGGCCCGGGCCGCGCGTCTGCGCGCCCGTCGCGCGAGCCAGAAGTCCGGGGCCAGGAAGCCGCCCGCCGCGCATCCCGGAAGCACGACGATCAGCAGCCGCGCCGGCAGCGCCGTGAGCACCGGCGCGGCGACGAGCGCCGCGACCACCCCGGCGCCGGCCTTGGCCGCCATCACGTCGGCGAGCCGGAGGTCGCCCCTCAGGCCGGCGGCGTCCAGGCGCGCGGCGAGGTCGCCGGGAGCGGCGGGCACGCCGATGCGGCGCCCGAGCCGCGCGAGCGCCGCGCCCCAACGCGCCCGGCGCGCGGACGCGGTGACCGTCCCCGCGGCGCTCGCGCGGCGCTCGGCGACGACCGAGGCCACGTCGGCCAGACCGGCGGCAGCCAGCACCCCTGCCAGGCCGGCCAGCAGCGTCGCCCCGGTCATGCCGCCGTCCCGACCCGAGCAAGGCGGCCAACCACGCTCAATGCCGCGATGCCGAGCATGAGCGCAGCGATGAGCAGCAGGCGCGAACGGGGGTCCTGCAGCAGGGCCGCGAGCGTCCCGGGCGAGGCCAGCTCGCCGAGGACGAGGCCGGCGAACGGCATGCCGGCGACCAGCCGCGCGGTGGCGCGCGCCTGCGCGGTCAGCCCGCGGGCGTCGGCCTCCACCCGGCGGGCCTGCTCGCGCGCGTCGGCGATCGACCGCAGGAGGTGGGCGAGGTCGCCCCCGGCTTCTCGCTGCAGCAGGATCGCCGCGACGACCGTGTCCCACGCCGGGTCGTCCGCGCGGCGACGCAGGGCCTCGAGCACCACGTCGGTCGGGGCGCCGAGGGTCAGCCGCCGGGCGGCACGGCGCAACTCCTCCCCCGCCGGGCCGTCGAGCGCGCCGCCGTCCCCGAGATCCTGAAGCGCGCCGCGGATGCTGTGGCCGCCGGCCAGGGCGTCGGCGAGCGCCCGTGCGGCGCCGGGCGCGCCGGCGGCCAGACCGCGGCGCCACCGCCGCCGTCGCGCGGCGAGGACCGGACCCACGCAGGCGGGGGCCCCGACGGCGAGCAGCGCGCCGAGCATCGGCCCGCCCAGCAACCAGCCCGCCGCGAGTAGGACACCCGCGGCGAGCACGGCCAGCCGCCGGCGCTCGGGGACCGTCGGCTCGCGTCCGGCGCGGCTCGCGAGCCGCAGCGGCGTGAGTACCCGAGCCAGCGCCCGCGCCGGCTCGGCCTGCTCGATCACGGCCAGTGCCTCCCACGCGCCCACGACGCCGAGCATCGCCGCGAGCGCGGCCAGCACCGGAGCGGTCATGCAGCGTCCTGGAGGCGAGCGGCGAGGGCGTCCGACAGCGGCGCCCGCCACCGAGGATGCCCGTCGCGGACGGTGTAGACGTCCCGCGTCGCAGGCCCTGCGGCGACGCGGACGACCTCGCTGACGGCGACGACCTGGCGGCGTCCGTCGGGCAGCCGGGTCTGGTGGACGACGAGGTCCAGGGCGTCGGCGACCTGCTCGCGGATCGCGGCGTGCGGGAGGTCCACGTCGGCCATCAGCGCCAGGGTCTCCACGCGGCGAAGCGCCTCGGCGGGGGAGCCGGCGTGGACGGTCGACAGCGAGCCGTCGTGGCCCGTGGTCATCGCCGCCAGCATGTCGAGCGCCTCGCCGCCGCGGATCTCCCCCACGACGATCCGGTCCGGGCGCATCCGCAGCGCGTTGCGCAGCAGGCGCCGGATGGTGATCTCGCCCCGGCCCTCGACGTTGGGCGGCCGTGCCTCCAGCCGCACGACGTGCGGCTGCTGCAGCCGCAGCTCGGCCGTGTCCTCGATGGTCGCGATGCGCTCGCCCGGCGCCACGAACGAGGACAGCGCGCCCAAGGTGGTGGTCTTGCCCGAGCCGGTGCCGCCGCTGACGAGGATGTTCAGCCGCGCACGCACGGCGCGCGCCAGGAAGTCGCGCAGCGGCGCCGACCAGGTGCCCGACCGCACGAGTGCCTCGGCGTCCAGCGGGCGCGCGCGGAACCGGCGGATCGTCAGCAGCGGTCCGTCGACGGCCAGCGGCGGGAGCACGACGTTGACGCGTGAGCCGTCGGGCAGCCGTGCGTCGCAGAGCGGCTCGGCCTCGTCGACGCGCCGGCCCAGCGGCGCGAGGATCCGCTCGATCGCGTGGCGCAGCTCGGCCTGGTCGGCGAAGGCGACCGTCGTCGCCTCCAGGCGCCCGGAGCGCTCGATCCAGACCGCGCCGGCGCCGTTGACCATGATCTCGTCGACGTCGGGATCGGCCAGCAGCGGCTCGAGCGGGCCGAGGCCGAACGACCGCCGCGCGATCCGGCCGGCGAGCTCGGCGCGCGTGGCGGCGTCGAGCAGGCCGGCCTCGCGATCGACCAGCGCGCGGATACGGTCCTCCAACGAGGCCGCCGGGGCGCCCCCGTCGGGCGGCGGCGCGTCTCCGGCCTCGGCCAGGAGGCGATCACGAAGGCGGTCGGCAAGGTCGTCGAGAGCGTGGTCCACACGTTCCCTAGGTCACGAGCGCCGAGGATTCGCCCCCCTTGACGCCGGCCAGCACCGCCGGACGTCGCACGACGACCAGGAGCGTCGCGACCAGCAGCGCGGTGAGCACGGCGTACGGCGCCGCGTCGGACGTCGCCTTCGCCATCGCACCTCCGCCCGCGGCGCCGACGACCATGCCCAAGGCCCAGGCGAGGTTGACGAGCCCGAAGGCCAGTCCCTGCTGGGCACCGACCGCCTCGGCCGCACCGGAGAGCAGCGACATCGCCGGCGCCCAGAACATCCCCAGCGAGGCCGTCGTGGCGACGAGCAATGCCCCGGTCAGCAGCGGGGCGCCGGCCAGCGGGAGGACGACCGTCAGCCCGGCCGAGACGAGCAGGCCGAGGCGGATCGGCACCGACGCGCCGCGGCGATCCGACAGGCGACCGACGACGGGGCTGACGATCGTCTCCCCCGCCGCGGAGACCAGGAACGCCGCCGCGACACCGGCCTGCGCGACGCCGAGGTGGTCCAGGCGCAACGGGACGAGGACGTCGACGACGCCGAAGCCCAGGCCGGGGAGCGCGACGAGCCACATCCCGGCCCGCACCCGCGGCGCCGCGAACGTCTGACGCACCGTCGCCCCCGCCTCGGCGCTGCTGTGCCCGCCCGGCTCGGCGGCGGCGGCGAGGGCCAGCGCGCCCGCGACGGCCGCGACGGCGCCGAAGACGGGGCCGGTGCCGATCGCGGCGGCGGCCGCACCGAGTACGGGCCCGAGGAGCGCGCCGCCGATCGCCGCACCCAGCGCCGTGCCGATGACCGAGCCGCGGCGGTCGGCCGGCGCCGAGGAGACCAACCAGGCCAGGCCGCCGGCCCAGGAGCACGCGCCGCCGACGCCCTGCACGAACCGCGCGGCGTCCAGCAGCACGACGCTGTGGGCGAAGGCGAAGCCGAGGCTCGACACGCCCAGGAGCGCCAGGCCGGTCAGCACCGTGCGCCGCGGCCCGAAGCGCATCGCCAGCACGCCGCTGGGAAGCGACCCCGTCAGCGTGCCGGCCGGGTAGGCGGCGAGCAGGATCCCCGCCGACGCCTTGGAGAGCCCGAGGTCGTCGGCGTAGTGCGGCAGCAGCGGGGCGACCACCGCGTAGAACGTGGTGTCGACGAACATGATGGCGCTGATGAGCAGCAGCAGGCGGCGCACGAGCGCCACGCTACTCGCCGCCCCGAGAACGACGACGGCCGGGCGGTGATCCGCCCGGCCGTGGCCGATCAGCGCGTGGTGCGGCGACCTACGGGCCGTCGACGAGGAACGGGCTGCGCCAGTCTTCCTTGACGTCGTAGTAGCCCATCGGCGCCGGGTTGTGGCAGTAGCTGGAGTAGGTCGGCTTGCAGGGGTTGAACGGCTGCATGCGGGCCTTCGGGTCGGCGACCAGCGGGTACGGGGTGCCCGTGGTCGGGTTCGACCCCGTCCGGTTGTCGCCGTTGCCGGCGTGGACGGTCGAGACGTAGCTGTAGCACCAGTCCCTGGAGCCATCGAACAATCCGGGTCGCGTCGACTCCGCCAGGTTGGAGTAGCCGTCGTGATCGGTGTCGTCGGCGCCGTCGGGGATGCCGTCACCGTCGGTGTCGCGGTCGACGAAGTCCAGCCCCTGATACGCCGGCCCCGGGTACGTCGACTCGACGTAGTCCGGGCTGCATTTGTTCTCGGTGAGGTTGACGAAGGTGTCCCACCACTTGGGACCGCTGAGGGGCCCGTGGGCCTCGACCCAGTTCTGCAGGCCGTCGTTGTCGACGTCGCGGTAGGCGTCGCTGGTGGTGCCATTGGTCTTCTGCGTGCCGTCGCTGTAGGTCAGCGGGAAGATCAGGTGGCAGTTGGCGTACGACGCGTCGTAGACGTGCGTGTTGCAGGACTCGTACAGCCAGGCCTGGTACTCCTCCTTCTGCGTCAGCGAGTCGCCGTCGAAGTCCTGGTTGGCGTCGGTCCCGTCCAGGGCGTTCGGGTACGGGCGCTTGCCCGGGTACGGCACGTTGGCGTTGTTGAGGTCCTTGGCCGAGTAGTACTCGAAACCGTCGCTCACGCCGTCGCCGTCGGTGTCGAACGCCAGCGGGTTGGTGCCGATCTGGTTCTCGAGCACGTCCGGCAGGCCATCGCCGTCGTCGTCGCTGTCCACGGCGTTGCTCAGGCCGTCGCCGTCGAGGTCCGTCGAGCCGAGGAGGCAGGCGGTGTTGTCGTAGGTCGGGACGCAGGCGTCGAGCGGCCCGAACTTGCGCTGCTTGAACGGCGACGAGATCATCGACTGGTACTCGCTCATGTTGTCGATGCCGTCGTGGTCGACGTCGTCCTGGCCGTCGGCGAGTCCGTCGCCGTCGGAGTCCGTGCTCAGCCAGTCGAGCGTGTCGACCTTCTGGACGTCGATCACTCCACCGCTGCCGCCGCTCACCTTGTCGTTGCAGTAGAACGGCACCTGGTTGATGCCGCCGCACCGCAGCGGATCCTGCCGGGCGGCCTTCGACGCGTCGGCCAGGTAGGTCGGGGTGAAGACGCCGTAGTCGTAGAAGCCTGGGTCGCTGTCGGCCTGGGACGTGACGACGCGCGACTGCTCCAGGGTCGTGCCGGCGAGGTCGCCGCGGGTCTCATCCATGTTCGGGATGCCGTCGCCGTCGGCGTCGCGCTCGAGGTCCGAGAGGAACCCGTTCTTGTCCCGATCCATGTACTCCAGGCCGGCGGGCACGGCGCCGCGGCCGGCCGAGGCGTTGTTGCCGCCGCTGTAGCTCAGCGGGAACTTGTTGCCGCCGAACGTGGCCCAGGCGGCGTACTCCTCGAGGTTCGTCAGGCCGTCGCCGTCGGCGTCGATCGCGGCGTCCTTGCCGTCGAGCGGGTTCGGGCTCGGCTTGGCCTTCGGGTAGACGCCGCCGTTGCGGTCCTTGGCCGACTGGATCTCCCAGCCGTCCGACATGCCGTCACCGTCGGTGTCGCGCTTGCACGGGTCGGTCCCGATCGCGGCCTCCTCCGTGTCGGAGATGAGGTCGTTGTCGTCGTCGGTGTCCCGGGAGTTGGGGATGCCGTCGCCGTCGCAGTCCGAAGCAGTGCCGACGGCGGTGCCGGCGACCGGGCTGATCAGCGGCGACATCGAAGACTTCGTGTAGTTCTTGGCCAGGCGCGTCGCCATGACCCGCAGGTGGAACCGGGTCGGCTGCGGCGCCCCGGCGGCCTGCTGGAAGAACCCGAGCAGCTTCGCGGGAATGGTCACCGTGATCTGCGTGGTGG
>JAWVGD010000589.1:0-8163 GCA_033855515.1 Baekduia sp. | reverse complement strand
TGCCGGCCGGGACCCAGTCGGTCGTCGTGTCCTTCAGCGAGGTCTGCCATGCGGTGACCTACAACCTGTACCGCCGCGCCGGCACGGCCGGGGCCTGGAGCCTCGTCGCGACGAGCAGCCGCGCGGCCACGGCCCCGACCGACGACGGCACCGCCCCGCAGACGCAGACGCTGACCGACACGGGTGCCGCCGGGACCGCCTAGGCGCCCCCGGCCACCAACGGCGCGGCGCTCGCGCCGTACTCGCAGAACCCCAACTACCAGTCCGGCCTGGCGGCCGCCGGGATCAAGTACGTCGCCACCGACGCGTCCAAGACCTATCCGGTGGATCCGCTCAACGTCGCCGGGACCCAGTGGCTGATCGGCCAGACGTTCACCGAGGGGACTGCCCCCGCCGGCTTCCGGACCGTGCCGCGCTACCCGAGCAACGTGTACTACAACGTCTCCAAGCAGGGCCAGCAGCTCGACGAGTACAACTGGATCTACGTGGCGCCGGCCAACGGCGGCGGCTGCGTGCCGATCGCCGGGGTGACCACCTGCCGGACGGCGGCGGCGACGTGGACCGACTACCTCAACAGCGAGAACACCATCATGTTCCGCCACCTGATGGGCAACGACCCACGGCCGCACTTCATGCACCAGAGCAACATGGCGGACTACAACCCCGCCCTGCCGGAGACCGACCCCAACCAGGGCGGCATCCTGTACTCGGTGATCGACGGCCTGCTGGGGCGCTACGACACGTCGATCGACCGGACCAAGGCGCCGCTGGTCCAGCTGACCAGCGCGCAGATCGCTGCGACGTTGTCGCAGCGGGACACGTGGGCGGCCAACCTCGCTGCCGGCAAGGCGACGGCGTGGCTGCAGGACGGCCGGCTGCACGTCAAGAACAACGGCAGCGCCGACATGGAGGTGCCGCTGACCGGCACGACCGTCGGCGACCTCTACGCCGGCCAGAAGTCGGGCTGGACGACCATCCCGGCCGGCGCCGAGCGCGAGTTCCTGCCCAACGATCCGGTCAACACCGCAGCCCCCTCGGTGTCGGGCACGCCGCGCGTCGGTGAGACCCTCACCGCGGGCGACGGCACGTGGACCGGGACGCAGGGCATCGACCACGGCTACCAGTGGCAGCGGTGCACCGCCGCGGGCGCCGACTGCGCGAGCATCGCGGGCGCCACCGGGTCGACCTACGCGCTCGGCGCCGCCGACGAGGGCGCCACGATGCGGGTCGTCGTCTCGGGTGGCAACTGGATCTCGTCGGTCAGCCAGGCGATCTCGCCGACGACCGGCAGGGTCGCCGCGGCGCCCAGGGTCGCGGCGCAGCCCGGGCGACCGACGTCGGGCGGCGGCGCGGGTCAGGGATCGAAGGGCACCAGCGGCGCCGCGGGGCGGCTGCAGATGAGCAAGGTGACGATGAGCCCGCGGCGGTTCGCGGTCGCCCATCGCAACCAGCCGAAGGGCGTCCGGCTGGACGGCTCCCGGATCACCTGGAAGCTCAACAAGGCGGCCACCGTGCGGCTCACCTTCCAGCGGCAGATCGGCTCCAAGGGGCATCGCCGGTGGGTGTCGGTGGGCACGATCACGCGGAAATCGCCGAAGGGGACGGGCGTCGTGCGCTTCACCGGCCGCTTCCGCTCCAAGCCGATGACGCCACGGGCCTACCGCTTGACGATCTCAGCCACGACCAAGAGCGAGAAGTGGGGTCCCAAGCACATCGCCTTCCGGGTGGTGCGTGGGTGACGGGGTCGCTGGAAGCGACCGGAGCAGACCAGGCAGAAGACGACGACACGCGAGCAAGGACGACGATGCGTAAAGGACACGGACAGACCACCATGACGGCGGTGCAGCGATGACGGCCGGCGACGACCGCCACGGCGCGGCAGAGGATCCCGACGAGCCGCGCCGCCGCTTCCGGCGCCGGCTGGACCGGATCGATGCCGTGGCGGGCGACCCCGAAGCGCTGGCCGCGGTGCATGCCGAGCTCGTGCTGCTGCGCGAGGAGAACGCCCGGCTGAAGGCCGCCCAGCATCAGCGGGTGGACATCAGCCGGCTCCTCGGGCGCGCCCGCTCGCTGTCCTCGTCGGAGGGCGATCGCGACAACGTCGGCGACGACACCGAGCAGCTGCTCGTCGAGGGCCTGGTGATCCGCGAGTCGCTTCTGGAGATCTGCCAGGAGATCGAGCGTGCGATGGTCTCCTTCGAGGCCAAGCTCAGCGCGCTTGCGTCGGTCGGCGCCGTCCGGCATGAGCCGCGACCCATCCGCGAGGACGAGAAGATCCATGGCCACGGCGCCCGTACTGCCTGAGCTCCAGGACCGCCCGGTGCCAGAGCGGCCCTGCGTGGGCGCGCGGGTGCGGAGCAGCGGGAGGGTCCCGCTTCGCCCCGCGCGTCCGAGGATCCTGCTCACGACCGAGGGCACCTACCCCTACGCCATGGGCGGGGTCAGCTCGTGGTGCGACCTGCTGGTCAAGGGCCTCACCGAGTTCGACTGGCAGGTGCTGCCGATCGTCGCCCCCGACGGACGGCCCCGGACGTTCACCCTCCCCGACCACGCCGAGGAGATCGGGCGCATCGAGGTGTGGTCGGAGGACCTGCCGCGCGGCGGCCGGGGCGGGGCGGGCCGGCGTGGCCCGGGAACGGACCTGCCGTCCATCCTCGTGCGCAACCTCATCGGCTGGGACGGCGACACCGACGCCGTGGTGGCCGCCTGGGTGTGGTGCCGCCGCCATCCCGCCGGCGTGCGCCGGGCGTTCCGCTCGGCCCGGGGCTGGCAGGGCTTCCTCGCCGGCCTGCGCGAGGTGCTCGATCAGCGCGTGCCGGAGGCCGGGACGCCGCCGGCGCTGGACCTGGTGGAGGCGGCGACGCTCTACCAGACCCTGTACTGGGTGGCCCGGACCGCCGCGATGCCCACGCCGGAGACCGACGTGCTGCACGTCACCGCGGCCGGGTGGGCGGCGATCCCGGCGCTGGTGCACCGGGCGCTGCACGGGACGCCGATGATCCTCACCGAGCACGGGGTGTACGTGCGCGAGGCCTACCTGGCGGCCGCCCGCAGCACCGACTCGCCCGGCAGCCGCTTCGCCTCGACCCGGCTGGCCCGCGGCCTGGCGCGGACGGCCTACGCGGGTGCCGACGTCATCGCGCCGGTCACCGACGCCAATGCCTACTGGGAGCTCGGGCTCGGGATCGATCCGCGCAAGATCCTGGTGCTCTACAACGGGCTGCAGTCGCCCTCGACGCCGACGCCGCCGCCCCGGACGCAGACCGTGGTGTCGGTCGGGCGGCTGGACCCGCTCAAGGACGCTCACACGATGCTGCGCGTGGCGGCGGGGACCGTCGGCTACATGCCCGACGCGACGTTCCTGCACTACGGGCCCGTCCCGCGCGGCGAGGAGGTCTACGGGCGGTCCTGCGTGGCGCTGCACCGGCAGCTCGAGCTGCGCGAGCGCTTCCGGTTCATGGGGCCGACGACGGACCCCAACGGCGTGGTGCGGGCGGCCGACGTCGTCCTCATGACGAGCATCTCCGAAGGGCTCCCGATGGCCATCCTCGAGGCCATGGGCCAGGCGCGCCCGGTGGTGTCGACCGGCGTCGGCGGCGTGCCCGACGTCGTGCGCGGATGCGGCGTGGTGTGCCCGCCCGGCGACGACCATGCGCTCTCGATGGCCGTGGTCATGCTGCTGCGCAACCCGGACCTCGCCTGGCGCCTCGGGCAGCGGGGCCACCGCCGCCTGGGTCGCTTGTTCAACGAGTCGGCGTGCGTCGAGGGCTACCGCGATCTGCTGCACACGGTCGCCGCGACGCCGTCGAGCGGCGTGGCCAGCGTGTTGGGGCTGCCGGCATGACGCCGGACACGCCAGGCCACCACGAGGCGGCGCTGCTGGTGGAGGCCCGCCTGGGGCGCCCGCCCCAGGACGTCCTCGAGGCCGCGGTCGTGCTCGAGGCCTGGGCCGGCGTGCCGGCGCAGGCGGCGATGGAGGCGGCTCAGCGGATCATGCCCGGCGTGCCCGCCGAGGCCCAGCGCAGTGTCGGGCGGCTCCCGCGGGCGCGCAATCGCGAGGGCGCCCTGCTCGACGGGGTCGCGTTCATCATCACGGTGATCGCGATCGCCACGTGGGCGGCGCCACTGTCGTCGAACGTCGGCGTCTCCGTCGTCGAGCGCGGGCTGTGGCTCGCGCTGCCCCTGACCCTCGGGCTGCAATGGATCCTCAGCAGCCGGTTCCTGGACCGGCCGCACGGCGTCGCCCAGCTCGCCGACCACCGCGGCATGCTCGTCCTGGGCGGCGTGACCGTCCTGCTCGTGCCGTCGCTGGTGCTCGGCGTCGGCGGGCTGCTGGCGGGGATGCTGACCGTCACGTGGACGGGCGGGACGCTCCTCATCCGGCGCGGGTGGCCGGCGGCCTACGTCCTGGCGATCCTCCTGGCGACGCAGGCCATGGTGGCCGGCCTCGACGCGCTGGCCGTGGTGGGCGCCACCGCCGCGGCCACGACGCTGATCGTCGTGTTCGCGCTGCGTCCGGCGTCCTCACCGGTGCGGCGGTCCCTGGGCCGCTGGGAACGCGCGACCGGCGCGGGCGCCATCGGGGTCTGCATCGGCCTCATGCTCATCCTGGACCGCACCGTCAGCTGGACCGACGGCGCCCTGCCGGCGCTGGCGCTGCTGCCCTCGACGGTGGCCGGCTTCTGGGCCGGCTACCACCTGCGCCACCTCGAGCAGGCGATCCCCGGTGCGGTGTTGGGCGCCAGCGTCGCGGACGCCCATACGGGCCCGCTCGGCTGGCCGCCGGTGCGCGTCCTGCTGGGGTCGCTGGGACGGTTCGTGCTCGTGTGCGGCACGTCGTCGGCCGCGCTGCTGTGGTTGACGCCCTGGCTCGGTGACAGCGCCCGCGGCGCCGGCGTGCTTGCGGGCTTCGGGCTCGTCGCCCTGGCCAGCATGCTGGTCGCGTTGCTGGAGTCCATGGGCCACGGCCGGTGGGCGCTGACCACGGTTGCCGCGGCTGCGGCCCTCGAGGCGGCCACGCAGCTCGCAGGGCTCCATCCCTTCTCCGGGACGGGCCTGGTCGCCGGCGGAGCGCTCGCGGTCGCCCTGGTGCTCCCGGCCGTGACGGCGCTGTTGTGGCGTCCGGCGAGCACGCTGGCCACCGCGCTCTGGATTCCGTGAAGACCATGCTCATGTCCCACGGAATCGCCTTCGCCCTTGGGTCCGCCGCCGTGCTCGGCGGCGTCGTCGTCACCGTCGCGCTGCTGGTGGGCCGCGGGGCCGACCGCGGGAGCGGGTGCGGCGCGGTGCTCATCCCCGCCTATCTCCCGCCGAGCCGCATCGTCGACCTCGTCCGGGTCTCGCCGCGCCCGCGGACGGTCGTCATCAACCCGCACAACGGACCCGGCCTCCAGGAGCACGAGGCCTACCGCAGGGCGGTGCGCGAGGTGCAGCACGCCGGCACCCGCGTCCTCGGCTACGTCCGCACGGCCTACGGGACGCGTCCCGCGAGCGAGGTGACCGGCGACGTCGACCGGTACCGGTCGTGGTACGGCGTCGACGGGATCTTCCTCGACGAGGCGTCGCCCGACGTGTCGCTGGTTCCGTACTACGCCGGGCTGGCCCGCCACGTCCGAGCGGGCGCCGGCGGGACGGTCGTGCTGAACCCCGGCGTCGTGCCGGCGCCGGAGTACTTCGGCGTCGCCGACGTCGTCGTCACGTTCGAGGGCGCCGCCGCCGGGTACGCGACGGCGGCGAGCGCGATGCCGGACTGGCTGCGCCGTGAACGGCCCGATCGCGTGGCCCACCTGATCTACGCCGCGTCACGCGACCAGGCGCTCAGCGCGATCGGGTCCGGTGCGGCGGGCTACATCTACGCGACGTCCGGCCTGATGCCGAACCCGTGGCGGACGCTGCCGCCCTATCTGCATGAGGAGGAGGCGATGGCGGGATGTCGCTGATCCTGCGCCGCGTCCCGGCGTTCGTCGTGGCCGTCGGTGTCGCCGTCGCCGTCGCGTTCGCGCTCGGATGGTCGCCGCACCGCCCGGGGGCGACCACCGGCGGGGCCGCCGCGACGTCGCACTCGCAGCGCCCCGCGCTGGCCGCCGGCGGGTGGGACGGCGGGTGGACCCGCCACGGCAGCACCGCCGCGACGCGCGCGGCGCGGGCCGCGCCGACGACGCGCCCCGTCAGCACGGCGGGGACGCCGGCGTCTTCGGACACGCCGACGACGCGCCCCGTGAGCACCGCCGGGACGCGCACGTCACCCGCCACGCGGACCACCGCGAGCGGCGCTGCCGGGGACAGCAAGAGCAAGGGGCTGGCCCCGCCCGCGATGGCGCTGCTGCTCGTCGCGGGAGCCGTGGTGGGCGTCGTGGTCGGCCTGGTCCCTGCGGTGCTGCTGGCGTTCCTGTTCGGCGTCCGGCCGCCGTTCCGGCGGCGCGCCGAGGCGGAGGCGGCCGAGCCCCATCTCGTCGCCGTGCCGCTGCTCGTGCCGCACGTCGCGCCGGGCGCGGATGCGGCCACCGTGCCGGACGAGCCCGACGAGCCCGAGGCGCTCGATGAGCCCGACGTGCCCGAGGCGCCCGACGCCGACGTGCCCGAGGCGCCCCTCGCCGGCCCGGGCCCCGTCCTGGTCTCGATGCCGGCGCCCGGCGCCGGCCAAGCTGAGCGCCCGGTGCCACCCTCAGCCCCTGAACGGCACCGGGCGCTCTACGACACCGAGTACGCCCGGCAGCTGGAGCGGCTCGAGGCGCTGCGCCAGTCGATCGGCGCGGGTGTGGGGCGCGACACGGCGTGGCCGTCCGGCCGCCCGCGCGAGCCGCGGCGCAACGGCAACGGTCCGCGCCCCGCCGATCCCGATCAGTCCACCTCCCGCACCCCCTCCTGAAAGGAACCACATGCAGCTGACAGAACCGCGCCCATACGCAGGACGCCCCCGGCGCGGAGGTCCGCAGCTGCGCGCGGCCCTGGCCCTCAGCCTCCTGGTGTCGGTGGGCGGCCCCGTCGCAGGCGCGACAGCCCAGGCGCCGGTCGGACCGCCTGGTCCGCCGCCCGGCAACGGGACCGATCTTCCGGCTCCTCCCGGGACGGCCCCGACGTTCGTGCCGGCCGGCCCGCCGGGCGCGGTTCCGGCCGGCACGACCGGCCCGGGCCTCCTGCGCAACGAGGCGGTGTCCTTGAACCGGGCCAAGCGGACGTTCTCGGTGACGCTCGCGTGCCAGCAGAGCGGGTCGGTGCGCGTCACCGCACGCGCGGTGCGCAAGACGCCGCTGGCGAAGGCCGGCTATCGCTGCGCGGCCAATCGAGGGACCGCGCAGATGCGCGTCTCCAGCAAGATGGCCAAGGCGCTGGCGCGGCGCCGGTCGGTCGCGGCGACCGCGACCATCGCGCAGGCCGGCCGGTCCTCGAAGGTCTACTTCACGCTGCGCAGCGGCGCCGGCGGCACGGAGACCAAGGGGTTCTGGACCGACGGGCATCTGCAGTGCAACGACAGCAGCGGCGGCCCACAGGGCTACCTCGTCGAGCCCGACTTCACGACCGCGTCGCCGACGCCCGTCAGCACCCGCGGCTGGGTCGCGTGGTACACCGCCACCGGTGGCTGGCACTGGCTCGGCGTGGGCGGCGAGAACGCCGGCCGCTGGGACACGTGGACCGCGTCGGTCACGGGCATCACCCAGTTCCACCCCGACGGCGTGACGACGCCGGTCCCGTGGACATGGGGGCCGATCGCGATGCCGGCCGGGCAGGGCGTCTCGGCCATCGGGGTCTACGAGATCGTCTACTGGGTCGGGGGCAAGCCGGACTACCAGTGGCAGTACGTCAACGCGGGGACGACGGGCGCCGCCGCGGCGGGCGGGGGCAACCTCTACTGCACGTACTGACGGACGCCCCGGCTACCAGCAGCGGTCGCGCCATGCGCCCAGGTCGAGTTGCCTGCGGATCGCCATGACGCCGGCAGCTCGCGCCTGGGCTCAGGGGGTCGGCGCGGCGCCGCGAGCACCGCGGTGGCCGTGGTCACCCTGAGTCGTCGAACGCGCCGATCGCCTGCGGCTTCGGCTTCGCCTTCGGGGTCGGCGCGGGTGTGCGGGCCGGGGCCGGCGCGGCGGCGGGCGCCGGGTTCCGGGCGGGCCGGGGCGCGGCCGGTGCGCTGATGACCGGGTCCGACTGCCGCGCCGGGGCCGG
>JAWVGD010000588.1:0-9268 GCA_033855515.1 Baekduia sp. | reverse complement strand
GGCCTGCGCGGCGTGTTCGGCGTGGACGTCGTCTGGGACGGGGCGCGCCCGTGGGTGGTGGAGGTCAACCCGCGCCCGGTCGCGTCGCTCGAGACGATCGAGGCCGTGCACGGCGTCCGCTCGTTCGTGGCGCACGTGGAGGCGTGCGCCGGTCGCCTTCCGCCCGCCGGGGCGGCCCGTTGCCTGACTGAGCCGGCCCGCGCGGCCGGGAAGGCGGTGCTCTACGCGACCGAGAATGTGCAGGTGCCGGACACGCGCGACTGGCCGGCCCGCGGGATCCGCGACGTCCCCCACGCCGGCGAGCCGATCGCGGCCGGGCGTCCGATCTGCACGCTCGTCGCGACCGGACGCTCGCCCGAGGCCGTGCTCGACGACCTGGAGGCGCGCGCCGCCGCCCTGCGCCACGAGCTCCATCCCCGCGCGAGGGCCCATGCCGTCGCCTGAGCCCGCCGGCGCTGCGCGCCACCGAGCCGCGACGTGTGGCGGCTGCGGGCTGGTGTGCGACGACATCACGGCGGTCGTCGGCGATGGCGGCGGGCTCGAGCGCCTGATCCGCACGTGTCCGCTCGGCGACGCGTGGTTCGCCGAGCGCGTCGGTCCACTGCCGCCTCCCGCACGCGTCGACGGTCGCGAGGCGGGGCTGGACCAGGCGCTCGACGAAGCGGCGGCGGTCCTCGCGCGAGCGCGCGCGCCGCTCGTTTACGGGCTGGGCCAGACGAGCTGCGAGGCGCAGCGCGCCGCCGTGGCGCTGGCGGAGGCGATCGGCGCGGTGATCGATCCCGCGGGCCCGCTGCTGGACGGGGCGTCCGGGCTCGCCTACCAGGCGCGCGGAGCGAGCACCGCCACGCTGGGCGAGGTCCGCGACCGCGCCGAGATCGTCGTGGTGTGGCGGGCCGATCCGGTCGCGACGCACCCGCGGCTGCTCGAGCGCCTCCGGCTTCCCGGCGCGGGCCGCGCGCTCGTGGTGGTCGACGAGCGGCGGACCGCGACCGCGGCGGAGGCCGACACGTTCCTGGAGCTTCCGGCCGACCGCGACCTCGAGGCGCTGTCGACGCTGCGAGCGCGCGTCCGCGGGTCGCCGATCGCGCGCGCCGCCGAGCTCGAGCCGCTCGACGACCTCGCCGCGCGTCTGCGCGACGGCCGCCACGTCGCGATCCTGCACCACGTGCGGGGGTACGTCGAGGCGCTCGCGCTGCACGCGCTGGTCCGCGACCTGTTCCGTGTCACGCACGCCGTGGCCGTGACGCTCCGCCAGGAGGCGAACGCCGCCGGTGCCGAGGACGTGCTCGCCTGGCAGACCGGCTACCCGGCGGCCGTCAGCTTCGCGGGCGGGCGCCCGCGCGCCAACCCGGGTGAGCTGAGCGTGGCCGCGGTGCTCGAGCGCGGTGACGCCGACGCGGCGCTCGTCGTGGGCTCCGATCCGCTCGAGCACCTGCCGCCGCCGGCCGCCGAGCGCCTGCGCACGATCCCCGTCGTCTCCGTCGATGCCCGCAACACGGCGACGGCCGACGCGGCGCGCGTCGCGTTCACGACCGCCGCGGCGGGCGTGCACCGGCCCGGCGTCGCGCACCGCCTCGACGGGGTGCCGGTCCCGCTCCGAGCGGTGCTCCAGTCCTCGCGTCCGAGCGACGAGGAGGTGCTCGCGGCGATCACCGAGCGGGTCGCCCGGCCAGGGGAGGATCCGGCGTGACGCTCCGCATCGCCGGTGGGCGCGTCTACGACCCGGCCAACGGCGTGGCCGGCGAGGAGCGCGACGTCTGCCTGAGCGACGGCAAGGTGGTCGACGACGTGCCCGCGCACGCTGCGCGGATCGACGCGCGCGGCATGGTGGTGATGCCGGGCGGGGTCGACATCCACGCCCACATCGCGGGGCCGAAGGTCAACGCGGCGCGCCGCCTGGCGCCCGAGGAGCACCGCGGCGACGTCCACGAGCGGTCGGCGATCATGCGCTCGGGCACCGGCGGCATGGTGCCGTCGACCTTCGTCACCGGCTACCGCTACGCGCTGCTCGGCTACACGACCGTCGTCGAGGCGGCGGCGCCGCCGCTCGCGGCGCGACACGTCCTCGGCGAGCTGCGTGACACGCCGATGATCGACGCCGCGTTCCTCGTGCTCATGGGCAACAACGTGGCGCTGTTCGACCTGATCCGCCGCGACCCGGCGCGCGTGCGCGACGCGATCGCCTGGTGGCTGGAGGCGACGGGCGGCTACGGGGTCAAGCTCGTCAACGCGGGCGGCGTCGAACGCTGGAAGCGTGGCAGCGGCAACGTCACCTCGCTCGACGACGAGGTCGCCGGCGTCACGCCCCGGCAGGTGATCGAAGCGATCGGCGGGGCGGTGCACGAGCTGGGGCTCCCGCATCCCGTCCATGTCCACTGCAACAACCTCGGCGTCGCGGGCAACTGGCGCACGACCCTCGACACGCTGCACACGCTGGAGGGCCGTCGCGCGCATCTCGCCCACCTCCAGTTCCACGCCTACGGGGGCCGGCCCGGCGGGCGCATGCGCTCGCGCGCGCCGGACCTCGTGGAGTACCTCGGCGCGCATCCCGAGTTCAGCGCGGACGTCGGGCAGGTGATGTTCGGGTCCGCCACGACGATGACCGCGGACGCGCCGGTCTCCGAGCGGCTGCGGGACATCACCGGCGGCAAGTGGGTGAACGCCGACACGGAGGTCGAGACCGGCTGCGGGATCGTGCCGTTCACGTATCGCGAGAAGAACTACGTGCACGCGCTGCAATGGGGGATCGGGCTCGAGCTCTTCCTCCTCAGCCGCGACCCGTGGCGCCTGGTGCTCTCGACCGATCACCCGAACGGCGGCTCGTTCCTCAGCTACCCGCGGCTCATCCGCCTGCTCATGGACCGCGACTTCCGCAACGAGCAGCTGCGCCGGGCGAACAAGCGCGCCATCCAGCGCACCGTGCTGCTCGACGACCTCGACCGCGAGTACACGCTCGAGGAGGTCGCGATCGTGACCCGCGCCGGGCCGGCGCGGCTGCTCGGCCTGCGCGACAAGGGCCACCTGGGCGCCGGCGCCGATGCCGACGTCACCATCTACGACGACCGCGCCGACCGCGAGGAGATGTTCACGACGCCGCGCTACGTGATCAAGGGCGGCCGCGTGGTGGTGCGCGACGGCGAGCTGGTCGAGGCGCTCGCGGGCGACCTGCTGCGCGTCGCCGCGCCGTACGACCCTGCCGTCGACGACGTCCTCCGCGCACGGTTCGAGGAGCGCTACAGCGTGCAGTTCGAGAGCTATCCCGTGCGCGAGCCGTGGCTGCTCGAGCCCGCGCGGCGCGTCGCTGCGGGGCGGTCGGCGTGATGCGCCTCCACGCCGCGGAGGTCGTGGACACGTTCGCCGAGGCGTTCACGATGTGGGGCGCGCGGATCGTCGTCACCGCCGAGACGCCCGGGTGGGCGGGCCACGCGGCGCGCTCGCTCACGGGCTTCGCCACGTCGGTGATCGGGTGCAAGTGCGAGGCGGGGATCGAGCGCGAGCTCGATGCGGCCGAGACGCGCGACGGGCGCCCCGGCGTCTCGGTGCTGCTGTTCGCACCCGACGCCGCCGGACTGGCCAAGCGCCTCGTCGAGCGGGTCGGCCAGGCCGTGCTCACCTGCCCGACCACCGCGTGCTTCAACGGCCTGGCCGCGGAGGACGAGGTCGACGTCGGGGGCAGGCTGCGCTATTTCGGCGACGGCTGGCAGGCGAGCAAGGTGGTCGCCGGGCGGCGGTACTGGCGGATCCCCGTGATGGAGGGCGAGTTCCTCGTCGAGGAGCGCTTCGGGATCGTGAAGGGCGTGGGCGGCGGGAACCTGATCATCCTGGCCGAGGACGCGGCGACGGCCCTGCGGTCGGCGGAGGCGGCGGCCGCGGCGATGCGGGCCGTCGAGGGCGCGATCATGCCGTTCCCGGGCGGGATCGCCCGCAGCGGCAGCAAGGTCGGGGCGCGCTACTCGGGGCAGATGGCGTCGACGAACCACGTGCTGTGCCCGACGCTGCGCGCGCAGGTCGACGACAGCCAGGTCCCGGACGGCGTCGAGTCGGTGCTCGAGATCGTGATCGACGGGCTCGCGCCCGATCCGGTGCGTGAGGCGATGCGGCGCGGGCTGGACGCGGCGGCGCGATCCGGCGCACGGCGGATCACGGCCGGCAACTACGGAGGCAGCCTCGGCGAGCATCACTTCCACCTGCGGGAGCTCGTCGCGTGACGCTCACCCTGACCCTGCGCGCGGCGCCGGCCGCGCCGGTCCTCGCCGACGCGCTGTGCCCCAACCGGCTCGCCGGCCTGAGCCGGCCCGAGATCGAACGGCTCGAGCTCTGGCACGGCAACCGCCGCACGGCGCTGGGGGAGCTGTTCGTCGTCTCCGGCGCAGGGTCCGACGACGTCCGCGTCGCCGGCGACCTGGTTCGCGTCGCGGGCCTGGGGGCGGGCATGGCCGGCGGGCGCCTGACGCTGGCCGGCACCGCCGGACCGCACGCGGGCGCGGGGATGCGAGACGGCGAGCTCGTCGTCGAGGGCGACGCGGGCGACTGGGCCGGCGCCGAGATGCGCGGCGGGCGACTGGTCGTGCGCGGCTCGGCCGGCCGCCGGCTCGGCGGAGCCTACGCGGGGTCGCGCGCGGGCATGCGAGGAGGCGAGATCGTCGTCCACGGAGATGCCGGCGAGGAGGCGGGCGCCGGCCTGCGGCGCGGGCTCATCGCCGTCGCCGGGCGCGCCGGCGAGGCCGCCGGCCTGAGCGCCCTCGCCGGCACGATCGTCGCGTTCGGGGCGCTGGGCGCCCACCCCGGCGCCGGCATGCGCCGCGCCAGCATCGTCGCGATGACGGCGGCCACGCTTCTGCCGACCTACGCGCGGGCATGCACGTACCGCCCGCCGTTCGTGCGCCTGTGCCTGCGCCGGCTGCGCGAGCTCGGCCTGCCCGTGACCGACGACCAGATCCAGGGCCGGTACACGCGCTGGTCGGGTGACGGCCTCGAGCTCGGGCGCGGTGAGATCCTGATCCTGGAGACGCCTCGATGACCCTCTCTCTCAACCAGCGCGCGCGCGAGCTCGCGGATCGCCTCGCCGACGACAGCGACGCGTTGCGGATCGCGGTGCGGACGCTGCCCGGCGGAACGCGGCTGGTCGACTGCGGCAGCGCCGTGCCCGGCGGGCTCGAGGCGGGCCGCCGGTTCGCCGAGATCACCATGGGCGGGCTGGGCTCGGTGACGTTCGCTCCGCTGGTGCTCGATGGCCGCTGGATGCCCGGGCTCACGGTCGTCACCGACCATCCCGCGCTCGCGTGCCTGGCCTCCCAGTACGCGGGCTGGCAGATCGACCGTGACGGCTATTTCGCCATGGCCAGCGGGCCGGCGCGCGCGCTGATCCGCGCCGAGGAGCTCTTCGACGATCTCGACGTCGACGAGCGCGCGAGCACGGCCGTCCTCTGCCTGGAGACGCGCGACGAGCCGCCGCCGGAGGTGGCGGCCCACGTGGCCGAGCGCGCCGGCGTGGCGCCGGCCGACCTCACGCTGCTGGCCGCGCCGACGGCGAGCCTCGCCGGCGGGGTCCAGGTCGCCGCGCGAATCGTCGAGACCGCCCTGCACAAGCTGCACGAGCTCGAGTTCGACGTCCGGCGCGTGGTGAGCGGCTTCGGCACCTGTCCGCTGCCGCCGGTGGCGCGCACCGATCCCGAGGCGATCGGCCGCACGAACGACGCGGTGCTCTACGGCGGCCAGGTCGAGCTCACCGTCGACGCGCCCGACGACGAGCTCGAGGCGATCGTCGAGCGCCTGCCGTCCTCCTCGTCACGGGACCACGGCGAGCCGTTCGGCAAGGTCCTGGAGCGGGCGGACTGGGACTTCTACGCGATCGACCCGCTGCTGTTCAGCCCAGCCGAGGTCCGCCTCGTGAGCGTCGCGAGCGGGCGGTCCTTCCACGCGGGGCGCGTCGAGCCGGATGTCCTCGAGCGGTCCTTCCGGGGATGATCGTCGAGACGGTCACGACGACGATCAACCCGGACGGCACGGTCAACTGTGCGGCGATGGGGGTGGAGTGGGGCGACGAGGCGATCGTGATCAAGCCCTACCGCTCGACGCGCACGCTGCGCAACCTCCAGCGCAGCGGCGCGGCCGTCGTCCACCTCACCGACGACATCCTGCTGTTCACGCAGGCCGCGCTGGAGGACCCGCACCCGCCGACCCGGCCGGCGGCCGTCGTCGACGGCGCCGTGCTCGCCGACGCGTGCTCCTGGCGCGAGGTCGCGGTCGATGCGATCGACGCGACTGGACCACGCGCGCGCGTGACGACCCGCGTCGTCGGCCGCGGAACCGGGCACGAGTTCGTCGGCTTCAGCCGGGCGTGCGGTGCGGTCCTCGAGGCCTCGATCCTCGCCTCACGCGCCCGCCGGTTGCCGGCTCACGAGATCGGCGCCGAGCTCGCGCGCCTGGCCGTCGTCGTCGACAAGACGGCGGGCCCGCGCGAGCGGGCGGCGATGGACTTCGTCCTGGCGCACGCGCGCACCGCGATCGGCGACCGATGACGACGGTCCGCGTCGAGGCGCCCGCGCGGCTGCACCTCGGCATGCTCGACGCCTCCGGCGACGGGCCCCGCCGGTTCGGCGGCCTTGGGGTGGCGGTGAGCCGGCCGGCGGTGGTCGTGGAGGCGAGCACGAGCGACGAGCTGACCGTCGAGGGCCCGGACGCCGAGCGCGCCCTGGCCGTGGCGCAGCGCTGCCGCGATGCGCTGGGCGACGCGCGGGGCGCGCGGGTGCGGGTGCTCGAGGCCATCCCCGCGCATGCCGGCCTGGGCTCCGGCACGAAACTGGCGCTCGCCGTGACGGCGGCGCTGTCGACGCTGGCCGGGCGGTCGCCGGATCCGGCGGCGATGGCGCGCATGGCGGGGCGCGGGGCCCGCTCGGCCGTCGGCCTGTGGACGTTCGCCCTGGGCGGTCTCGTCGTCGAGGGGGGCAGGCGCACGGGGAGCGCGGAGCCGGCACCGGTCCTCGCGCGCCACCCGATGCCGGACCAGTGGCGCTGCGTCCTCGTGATCCCGGCGGCGGAGCCCGGGCTCTCGGGCGGCGCCGAGGAGGCCGCGTTCGCGGACCTGCGTCCCGATCCCGAGCGGTCGGCGGAGATCGCCCGGGTCGTGCTGGCCGCGCTGCTGCCGGCGCTCGTCGAGGCCGACCTCGTCGAGTTCGGTGCGGCGCTGAGCCGGCTCCAGCGGCTGGTGGGCGATGCGTTCGCTGCCGTCCAGGGCGGGACCTTCCATCCGCAGGCCGGGCCGCTCGTGGACGCGCTGCTGGCGCTCGGGGCGGCCGGCGCAGGCCAGAGCTCGTGGGGGCCGGCCGTCTACGGGCTCGTCGGCAGCGAGGCGCAGGGGCACGAGATCGGGCGCCGGCTCGAGGGCGAGCTCGGCGTCGACGGGCGATCAGAGGTCGTGCGCTTCGACAACCGCGGCGCGCGCGTGGAGGAGCTCGGATGAAGCTGCTGGTGAGCGTGGTCGACGGCGCCGAGGCGCGGCTGGCCGTCGCCGGCGGCGTCGACATCGTCGACGTCAAGAACCCCGCCGAGGGGTCGTTGGGCGCCCCGGCCCCGCGAGTGATCGGGCAGGTCCGAGCCGTGCTGCCGGCGGAGCTGCCGCTCAGCGTCGCGATCGGCGACATGCCCTCCCTTCCCGGCACCGCCGCCCTCGCCGCGCTGGGCGCGGTGCGCTGCGGTGCTGACTACGTCAAGCTCGGCCTCTGGGGCGCCTCGACCATGAAGGACGCCGTCGCGGTGCTGCGCGCTGCGCGCGACGCGGTCGACCGCGACGCGGCGGTGATCGCCGTCGCCTACGCCGATGCCGCGCGCGTGCCGAGCCGGCCCCTGCCGCCGTGCGAGCTGGTCACCGCGGCGCGGCGGGCGGGCGTGAGCGGGTGCCTGCTCGACACCGCGATCAAGGACGGCCGCGGGCTGCTGTCCTGGCTCTCGGCCGGCGCGCTCGCCGACCTGGTCGCCGAGGCGCACGGCGCCGGGCTCGAGATGGCGCTGGCCGGGGAGTTGCGCGCGGAGGACCTCGCCGCCGTCCGCGCCACCGGCGCCGACATCGCCGGTGTGCGCTCGGCCGCCTGCCGCGACGGGCGGCGCACGGCGGCGCTCGACCCCCGGCGCATCGCGCGGCTGCGGTCCATGTGCGCCGTCGATGCGCCGGTCTGACCGCGACTACGCCGTGATGTGCGTCCCGGCCGTGCGGCCCTCATCGAGCAGCTCGGCGAGCCGCGCCGGCTCGCGGCCGTCGATCACCCATGTCTCCACTCCGGCGCCCCGCAGCGCCGCGGGCAGGTGCCGGTCGACCCCCGCGAGCCCCAGCGCGGCGAGCTCGTCGACGGTGAGCCGCGCGATCGGCTCGCCGGCCGGCGGCCAGGTGCGGTAGAGGCCGGCGACCGGCTTCACGAGCACGAGGCGCTCCGCGGCCGCGGTCCCCGCCACCCACGCGGCGATCGAGTCCGAGGTGACCCCCCACGACTCGGGCAGGGGGTCGCGCTCGGCCAGCAGCGCAGCGGGCAGCAGGACCGAGACGCCACCCTCGCGCATGGACCCGAGATCCGCGCAGCGCGCGGCACCCGGGATGAGGTCGGTCAGCGCCCAGCCGAACTGGTCCATCGCCAGGATCGCCATCCGGTGCGCGGTCCGCGGCCGCAGGCCGAAGCGGCGGTCGTGCTCGCGGACCGCATCCGCGAAGCGCCCGCCCCCGGGCACGACGAGCAGCGGATGGCGCGCACCCAGCTCCGCGATCTGCGTGCACAGCGCTCGCAGCGCGCCGTCGCCGGCGTCGCGCGCGAGCCCGCCGCCGACCTTGACGACCGTCAGCACGACAACGCCAGATGCGCGGCCGCGAGCTCGGCAAGCGCCGCGGCGGGCGCCACGTCGTGTTCTGCCGCGCTCCACGGCATCTCGCGCACCGGACGGTCGAGGCGCTCCGCCACCGCGCGGGCGATGAACGCCCCCACCCCGAACGCCACGACCGGCGTCGCGATGCTCGCGAGGCGCGTGCTCACCTGCCGCGCCGCCGCCTCGATCTGGCGTATCTGCTCGGTGTGGAGATAGGCGGCGATCGCCTCGATCTCGCCGGGCTCGAGCTGCTCCTCGTCGGCGCAGACGAGCCGCGCGACGCGCTCGCGCGCGCACTCGACGCTCGCCGGCCGCCCGTCCGGCGTCGGGCACGTGTAGGCCTCGGGCGCCAGGTGCCCGAGGATCAGGTGCACGTCCGCGCTGATCGCGAACAGCTCGGAGGCGACCGGGCACCAGC
>JAWVGD010000587.1:0-4222 GCA_033855515.1 Baekduia sp. | reverse complement strand
CGGTCCAGGTCGCCCTCGTCGAGGCCGCCGGCCGCGCGCCCCGGGTCCAGCCGCGCGCGCCCCAGCGCCACGTCGGCCAGCAGGTTGCCGATACCGGCGATGACCGACTGGTCCATGATCCGCGCCTTCAGCGGACCCTCGCCGGCGCCGACGCGCCGGCGGAACGTCTCGCGGTCGACGAGGGCCGCGTCGGGGCCGAGGCGCGACAGGTCCGGATCCAGCACCGCGCGCCCCAGGCGGCGCTTGTCGCGCAGCGCCAGCCGGCCGCCGTCGGCGAAGTGCAGGGTGAACCGATCCCAGACCGGCAGGTGCTTGCGGCCGCCGTCGGAGGCGTAGTCGCCCGCCGCGTGGTCGTCGATGACGATGCGCCCGGCCATCCCGAGGTGCAGCCCCAGGACCGGGCCGTCGCCGGCGGTCTCGACCCACAGGCTCTTGCCCTGGCGGTGGGCGGAGGACAGGCGCCGGCCGACGAGCGCCGCGGCCAGCTCACCCGGCGCGTGGGGGCGGCAGACGTAGGTGTCGGTGTCGTCGACCTCGACGATCTCACGGCCGAGGCCGCGCTCCTCGATGAGGGCACGCGCGCTCTCGGCTTCGGGCAGCTCGGGCATCGGCGGCCAGGCTAGTGGGCCGCGCGGAAACGTTCCACGGGAAATGGCGGCTGCGCGATGATCGGCCGATCATGTCCGACGCACAGCGGCCCGTCCTGGTCACGATCCCGATCAGCCACTACTGCGAGAAGGCCCGCTGGGCGCTGGACCGGGCGGGGGTGGACTACGAGGAGCGGCGCCATCTGCCCGCGCTGCACCGCGTGGCCGTGCGGCGGGCCGGGGGCGGCCTGACGGCGCCGGTGCTCGTCTGCGAGCTGGGCGTCCTGGCGGACTCGACCGACATCATCATCTACGCCGACCGGCGCGCCCCGGCCGAGGCGCGCATGCTGCCCGAGGACGCGGCGACCGCCGCGGAGGCGCGGGCGCTGGCCGACGACTTCGACGTGCGGCTCGGGCCCGCGACGCGGTTGTGGGTCTACCACCAGCTGTCGGGGCACGCGGAGCTCGCGGCCGGCGCGATGACCGACGGCGTCCCGGGCTGGCAGCGCCACGCGTTCCGGTACGGCAGCCGCCCGCTGGCGGCCGTGATCGCCCGCGTGCTGGAGATCACGCCCGCGACGGCCGTCGAGGCCGAGGCGACGTTCCGGGCGGTCTGGGCGGAGGTCGACGCGCGCCTGGCCGGCGGGCGCCGCTACCTCGTCGGCGAGTGCTTCACGATCGCGGACCTGACGTTCGCGGCGCTGGCCGCGCCGCTGATCGCCCCGGCGGAGTACGGCGTGCGGCTGCCGGCCGTCGAGGAGCTGCCGCCGGCCATGGCGGCCGTCGTGCGCGAGCACCGCGAGACCCCGGCCGGCCGGCACGCGCTCGCGATGTTCCGCGAGGAGCGCATGCCGGCGCCGGCCGGTGCGGCCCGCTAGGAGCGTGGGTCCCTGATCCGCCGCGGGTTTCGCCCCCCGGGCGAACACCCGCAAGGGAACCTGGCCCTCTGGGCCAGTGTTCCCCTAGGCCAGCACAGCCTCGTTGTCGTACAACTTGATGACCTTCACGGCGCCGGCGGGCGTCGCGTCCATGCAGAGGCGGCAGAGCACGCACTCGTCGATGGTGCTCTCGACGATGTCGACGCTGCCGCCCTTGTCGGTGTAGATGTCGACCGGGCAGACCTCGGTGAGCTTGGCCGCGATCGCGGCGTCGTCGACGTACTCGTCGGCGACCTCGATCCCGATGAAGATGCCGTCCTTCCTCATGCCGACACGCTCCTCTCGGCCAGCTTGGCCTTCATGATCTCCGGGATCTCGGAGATCTCCTCGGCCACCGTGATGCCCGCCTCGGCGAGGCGCGCGATCTTCTCGCTGGCGGTGTCCTCCTTGCCCTCCACGATCGTGCCGGCATGGCCGAAGCTCATGCCCGGCATCTCGTCCATGAACCGGCCGGCCATGAACGCGACGATCGGTAGGCGGGAGTCGTTCTCGGTGACCCAGCGCGCCAGCTCGGCCTCCATGCGACCGCCGGGCTCGGTGTAGATCACGATGCCCTTGGTCTCCTCGTCGGCCTCGAACAGCGGCATCAGCTCCGCGTAGCTCTGGCCGATGATCGCGTCGCCGCCGATCGAGACCGCGGTCGAGATGCCCAGCCCCGCGGCCGACAGCGTCGAGGACATCTCGGTCGTCATGCCGCCCGACCGGGAGATCACTCCGATCGACCCGCGGCTGTAGGACTTGGCCGCGTCCTTGGCCGGCCCGCCGATGCCGCCCATCTTGATGACGTCGGGGACGATGATCCCGAGGCAGTTGGGCCCGATGATGCGCGCGCCGCGCAGCGACGCCAGCTCGACCATCTGCGCGACGTCGCGCCGCGGGATGCGCTCGGTGACGATGACGATGGTCTTGACGCCGTTCTCGATGGCCTCGAAGACCGCGTCCTTGGTGAACGCGGGCGGGACCGTCACGACCGAGCCGTCGATCGGCCGGCCGTGGTGGGCGACGGCCTGGGCGACGGTGTCGAACACCGGCACGCCGTGGACCTCGCGGCCGAGCCGGCCGGGCGTGACGCCGCCGACGACCTTCGCGCCCTTGCCGTAGTCCAGGCACTCGCGCGTGAGGTTGACCGCCTCGCGCCCGGTGATGCCCTGGACGATGAACGTGGTGTCCGCGTTGACGAGGATGCTCATGCCCCGACCTCCGTGTTCGCCATCGGCGTGCGAGCAAGCCCCTGGGCGAGCTCGCGGTGGGCGGGCCGGATCGAGCGCTCTGCGCGAGTCATGCCGCGCCTCCTTGGATCTTCTCGACCGCACGGCGGGCGGCCTCGTGCAGCGACACCGAGCGGTCGGCGTACTCGACGCCGTACTTCTCGAGGATCTTGAAGCCCTCTTCCTCCCAGGCGCCCGGAATGCGGAAGATCGCGATCTTCTCGGCCGGGTCCATCCCGAGCTCCAGGCACGCGGCGATGACGCCGCGGGCGACGATGTCCACGCGCGTGTTGGACACGATCGACATCATCACGGCGATCTTGTCGACGCCGGGCTTGCTCAGGACGAGCTTCGCCAGGCCCTTGGCCTTGGCGACCGAGGGGTTGCCGCCGATCTCGCAGTAGTTGGCGGGCTTGCCGCCGTACTTGCGGACCGCGTCGAAGAGCGTCAGAGAGCCGCCGCCGGCGCCGATGACGAGCCCGAGGTTGCCGTCGAACTCGGTGACGTTGCCCGCCACGCCCCGGTGGTCCTGGCTGTCGACGGCCTCGCCGGCCAGCTCGAACTCGGTGGGCTCGCGGGCCTCGCGGGTCTCGTCGTCGCCGACGCCGAGGTCCTTGAGCAGCCGCTTGTGGCGGCCGCGGGCCTCGTTCTCCATGTCCATGTGCGCGTCGAGCGCGATGAAGGAGCCGTCGGCCATGCGGGCCAGCGGGTTGATCTCTGCCAGCGTCATGTCGTTGTCGACGAACAGCTTGGCGAGCTTCGTGAGGATCGGCGTCAGCTTGTTCAACGCCGAGCCGGTCACGCCGGTGGAGGCGATGACCTCCTTGGCCTCGAAGTCGCCGAACGGCAGGATGTTGGAGAAGTGCCGGCGCCCGACCTTGTCGGGCTGCTCCTCGGCGACCTGCTCGATGTCGATCCCCCCGACGGGCGAGAAGATCATCACGGGCTGCTTGCGCGTGCCGTCCCAGACGACGCCCGCGTAGTACTCCTGCTCGAACTCGGCCTTCGGATCGACGAGCACGCCGCGCGGCGTGTGCCCGTTGATCTCGAGCTGGAGGATGTCCTTGGCGTGCGCCTCGGCCTCCTCCGGCGTGTCGGCGAACTTGACGCCGCCGGCCTTCATGCGGCCTCCGGAGAGGACCTGGGACTTGATCACGGTGGGTCCACCGATGCGGGAGGCGATCTCCTTGGCCTCTTGCGCGTCGGTCGTGAACCCGTAGTCGGTGACGGGAATTCCAGCTCGCTTGACGATCTCGCGGGCCTCGTACTCAAAGAATCTCAAGGCGTGACGCCTCCGGTCAGGGGGAGGGTTGCAGCGGCGCCGGAGCCTATACGCCCCGGCGCGCCGCGGTCCTGCCGCCGTGCCGGGGCCGGTGGGCTACGCCGCCGAGGGCGCGAAGCCGTAGGCCTCGGCGAGCTCCGGGTCCTTGGCCGCGAGCTGCTCGGCGAGGTCGACCATGACCTTGCACTGCTTCCAGGTCGCGTCGTC
>JAWVGD010000586.1:0-4764 GCA_033855515.1 Baekduia sp. | reverse complement strand
AGCTCCAGCGTGGTCTGCACGGTCCCGACCGCCTCGGCGGCGATGAGGGCCTGAGCGACGTACCACGCATCGGCCGCCGCAGCCTTGGTCGCGGAGACGGGGTCGAGTGCCGATGTGGCCGCATCGGCCGCCGCAGCCTTCGTCGCGGCGACATCGGGGTCCACGGCCAGCCGCACGCCGGGCGCGTGCTGCAGCGTCACGTGCGCCAGCGCGCGTGTCACGTCGTAGCGGACGACCTGCTCGACGGTGACGCCCTCGGCGCTCGCGTCGACCACGGCGACGCTTCCGTCGACGCCGACGACGACCAGCAGATCGGCGCCTGGCGCATCGGGGACGAACGACGCGGTGCCCGTCACGCGGACGGCGTCGCCGTCGCCGTCGGCCACGATCGCCGGCGCCGCGGGACGGGAGCCGCCGCGGCCGTCGACGGTCCAGTCGGGCTCCAGGTCTCCCGGCGGGCGGCTCGGGATCCAGACGGGCCGCAGCGTGCCCGCGGCGATGTCGGCCAAGCGGGCATCGCCGGCCGCGTTCAGGATCGCCGTCGCGGGCAGCAGCCCGAGGAACGGGACGGGCGCGAGCACCCGGCCGAGCTCCTCGGCCACGAGCATCGCGTCGAAGACGTCGAGGCCGGCGCCGCCGTGCTCGTCGGAGATCAGCAGCCCGGCCCAGCCGGCCTCACGGGCGGCGGGCCACAGGTCCGGCAGCTCGCCGAGGCCCTTGTCGAGCGCCTCGCGGGCGGCCTCGACGATCTTGAACCGCGACAGGGTGCCGCGTGCGGCCTCGCGCAGGAACTCCTGCTCGTCGGTGAGTGAGAGATCCATCTACGCCGCCGATCGCATGACGATGGACGTGTTCGTGGTCCGGCAGTGGGTCGTCATGCGACCGCGTCCTTTTCCTTGGCCCGCAGCTCGCTGAACGGGATGCCCTTGTCCAGGCGCGGCTCGGGCGGGAGGCCCAGGACGCGCTCGCCGATCGTGTTGCGCAGGATCGCCTCGGTGCCGCCCGCGGACTTCAGGCCGGGCAGGAACGAGATCATGTAGGACCACTCGCTGTCCTCGTCGAGCGCGTCCGGGCCGAGGACGTCGGCGATCAGGTCGCCGGCGGCGATCGCCGCGTTGACGGTCGTCACCTTCGCCAGGCCGGCCTCCGGACCGGGGATCTGGCCCTGCGACAGCGCCGAGAGCGTCCGGTAGCTGGCGAAGCGCAGCGCGAGCAGCTCGGTGCCGATCTCGCCGAGCGCCTTGCGCACCGACTTGTCCCTGACGGCGTCGGGGTCGCCGGCGAGGGCCTTGGCGAAGCGGTCGGGCTTGTAGCCCATGCCCTCCGAGCCCAGCCCGATCGTCACGCGCTCGTACATGAGCACGGTCAGCGCCGTGCCCCAGCCGTTGTCGACGCCGCCGACCACGTTCTCGGCCGGCACCCGCACGTCGTCGAAGAAGACCTCGTTGAACTCCGCCTCGCCGGAGATCTGGCGCAGGCCGCGGACCGTCACGCCGGGGGCGTCCATCGGCACGAGGAACATGGTCATGCCCTTGTGCTTGGGCACGTCGGGGTTCGTGCGCGCGAGCAGCAGCCCGTAGGAGGAGAACTGGGCGTTGGTCGTCCAGACCTTCTGGCCGCTGAGGACGAAGGACCCGTCGTCCTCGCGGCGCGCCCGGGTCTGCACCGCGGCCAGGTCGGAGCCGGCGGCCGGCTCGCTGAACAGCTGGCACCACACCTCGTCGCCGTGGAGCATCGGGCCGAGATAGCGGCCCTTCTGCTCGTGGGTGCCGTGCGCGATGAGGCACGGGCCGAGCATGCCGATCCCGATGACGTCCAGGATGCCGGGCGCGCCGGCGCGGGCCAGCTCCTGGTTGACGATGACCTGCTCGATGGGGCCGAGGCCCTGCCCGCCGTACTCCTGGGGCCAGGTGACGCCGGCCAGCCCACCCTCGGCGAGCTTGCCCTGCCACGCGCGGCGCGCGGCCAGGTACCCCGCGTCCTCGGACCCGGCACGGGTGGCCCGTGCCTCGGGTGCCTCGGCGCTGTGCTGCTCGAGCCAGCTGCGGACCTTCACGCGGTACGCGGCCTGCTCGGGCGTGTCGTTGAGATCCACGCTCGCCTCCTCCTTGGCTGACTGGCCAGTCGGTTGGGGGCGCATCATACGGTCGCGGTCGGGGGAGGTGAGGGTGGTACCGGCGCCTGGGGTCTCCCGCGGGTGGGTCTTCGGGACGCGGGGCGCTCGTTCGGGCGTGAACCGCGATGCGGGGCGCGTTGACGTGCGCATTGCCCGTAAACGCGCCCCGCAGTGTCACGGCGCGCGCCGTTCGGCAGCCCGCGCGCCCCCGCGCGCCATCACTCCACTGCCCGGAAGCCGCGGTCCAGCAGCTTGACCGCCTGCCCGCCGGGATCCGGGGAGTGCAGCAGGACGACGCCGAGGCGGTGGCCGTTGCGCTTGACCGCGGCGACCAGGCAGCGGCCCGCCGCGTCGGTGAACCCGGTCTTGATCCCCAGCGTGCCCGGGTAGCGCATCTTCAGCAGCGGGTTGTGGTTGTAGAGGTAGAGCTTGCCGCCCTTGATCGGGAACGGCAGGATCGCCTGGCGGTGGCCCACGATGTTCGCCAGCCGCGGATTGTCCAGCAGCGCGCGGGACTCGACGGCCAGGTCGGCGGCGCAGGAGTGGTTGCCCGCGTCGGTGAAGCCGCTCGAGGACGAGTAGCGCGTGCACGTCAGGCCCATCGCAGCGGCGCGCTCGTTCATCCGCTGGACGAACTTGCCGACCGTGCCGGCGGCGCGCTGGGCCAGCGCGATCGCCGCGTCGTTGCCCGACGGAAGCAGCAATCCGTACAACATCGCCGAGACGCCGACCGACTTGTGCTTGGGCAGCACGCCGACACCGGAGCCCTGGTAGGCCAGCGCCTCCTTGGTGACCTTGACCTTGGCGCCCGGAGGGACGGTGTCGGCGACCACCAGGGCGGTCATGATCTTCGTGACGCTGGCGATCGGCAGGATGCGCGTCGGGTCCTTGCGCCACAGGATGCGACCCGTGTCGAGGTCGAACAGCAGACCGCTGCGCGGCGGGTGGCCGAAGCGGATCTGGACCGCATCCGGCACGCCGGTCAGCGCGAGCGTCAGCGGCGAGGTCGCGGGCGCGGGGGCCACCGGCCCGTTGGCCGACTGCAGCGGCTCGCGCGGTACCGCGTCGAACTTGGCGGCCGGGGCGCCGTCGCTGCCCGAGGAGCTGCAGCCGGCCCCCGCGCCGCCCGCGGCCATCAGCCCGGCGGCCAGCAGCGCCGTCCAGCGCGCGCGGCGCCTCACCGCGGCGGCTCCCGCAGGGCGCCGACGACCCCGAACCCCAGCATCGCGAGGATGAGCAGCGACACGACCGTGAGGACATCGGGGCCGTTGCGCACTGCGACGGAGACCGTCAGCGCCGCCAGGATGACGACGAGCAGCAGGGCGGCGGCGAGGATCGGGCGGTGCGCCATGCCGGCCTCAGACGACGAGGCGACGGCCGCCGCCGGTGTACGCCGGGTTCACGCGGGTCGCGAAGAGCTTGATCGCCAGAAGGCCGAACACGAAGCCGCCGATGTGGGCGAAGTACGCCACACCACCGCCGGAGCCGGTCGGATCGCTGAGGCCGTAGGCGCCGAAGAGCAGCTGCTCGAGGAACCAGATCCCCAGCACGACGATCGCCGGGACCTCGATGAGCGTGAAGAACAAGATGATGAAGACCATCGTCAGCACCCGCGCCCGGGGGTAGAGCAGGATGTAGCCGCCGAGCACCGCCGCGATCGCACCCGACGCGCCGAGCGTCGGCGCCGTCGAGTTGGGATCCACGACGATCTGCAGCACCAGCGCTGCGATGCCGCCGAGCAGGTAGAAGAGCAGGAACTTCACGCGCCCCATGGCGTCTTCGACGTTGTTGCCGAAGATCCACAGGAACAGCATGTTGCCGCCGAGGTGCAGCAGCCCGCCGTGCGTGAACATCGCTGTGAAGACCGTCTCGGCCGTCCCGAGTTGCGCTGCCGGCGCGCCGGTCGTGCCCGGCTGGCCCTGGCAGGCCAGCTGCCCGGACGTCGGGTCGAAGTCGCAGTGCTTGCCCCAGTGCGTGAACTCGTAGGGCACCGCGCTGTAATGCGCGAGGCTCGTCTGGTCCAGGCTGCCGCCCCCGAAGTCGATGCCCGACTTCGCCTGCAGGAGGAAGTATGCGACGCAGTTGAGGACGATCAGCGCGACCGTGACGAGCGGGAAGCGCTCGGTGGGGATGTTGTCCTTGAGCGGGAACACGGACCCGCGGGATGATGCCCTAGCCGGCGGCCAGCGGGCCGACGCCCGGCTCCCGCTGGGCGACGTGCTCGTCGGCGTGGTAGGAGCTGCGGACCAGCGGACCGGCGGCGACGTGGTCGAAGCCCATCGCCATCCCGGCCTCCGCCAGCGCGTCGAACTCGTCCGGGTGCCAGTAGCGGACGAGCGGCAGGTGGCGCTCGGTCGGGCGCAGGTACTGGCCGACCGTGATGACCTGGACGCCGCGCTCGCGCAACTGGCCGAGCGCGTCGACCATCTCCTCGAAGCTCTCGCTCAGCCCGACCATCAGGCCGGACTTCGTGACGACGTCGTCGCCGCCCATCTCCTTGGCGGTCTCCAGGACGCGCAGTGAGCGCTCCCAGGTCGAGCCGCGGCGGGCGATGGGGTAGAGGCGCGGGACGACCTCGACGTTGTGGTTGAAGACGTCGGGGCGCTCGGCGATGACCTTGGCCAGCGGCATGTCGAGGCCCTGGAAGT
>JAWVGD010000585.1:0-4154 GCA_033855515.1 Baekduia sp. | reverse complement strand
TGCCACGCCGGCGGCGACCCCATGCACCCGGCACCACCGCAGGCGCGCCGACGCCCTGGACGACGACGGGCCGCCCACCAGGGCGGCCCGTCAGGGACCCAGGCGTCTAGGCCGTGGCGGCCGCCGGCTCCTCGACGCGGCGTGGCAGCAGCGTCTCGCGAGCGATGACCAGGCGCTGGATCTGCGACGTGCCCTCGTAGAGCTGCATGATCTTCGCGTCGCGCATGAGCTTCTCGACGGGGTACTCCTTGATGAAGCCGTACCCGCCGTAGACCTGCACGGCGTCGGTGGCGACCTCCATGGCGGAGTCGGCCGCGAAGCGCTTGGCGTGCGAGGACTCCAGCGTGTTGCGCGAGCCGTTGTCGAGCAGCGACGCCGAGTTCCACGTCGCCAGGCGCGACATGTGGACCTTGGTCGCCATGTCGGCGATCATGAACTGGATCGCCTGGTGCATCGCGATCGGCACGCCGAACTGCACGCGCTCCTTGGAGTACTCGACCGCGAACTCCATGGCGGCGCGGGCGATGCCCGTCGCCATGGCGGCGACGCCCGGGCGCGTCCGGTCCAGGGTCATCATCGCGACCTTGAAGCCCTTGTTCTCCTCGCCGAGGAGGTGGCCGGCGGGGATCTCGGTCTCGTTGAACGTCACGGTCGCCGTGTTCGACGCCCGCTGACCCATCTTGTCCTCCTTCTTGTCGATGACGACCGTGTCATCGCGGGGGACGAGGAAAGCGGAGATGCCGCGGTGCCCGGCGTCCGGGTCGGTCTTGGCGTAGACCGTGTACCAGTCGGCGTAGGTGCCGTTGGTGATGAAGCACTTCTGGCCGGTGATGACGTACTTGTCGCCCTTCTTGACGGCGCGCGTGCGCATCGACGACACGTCGGAGCCGGCGCCCGGCTCGGTGAGGCAGAACGAGGCGTACTTGAGCTCCTCGGCCAGCATGCCCAGGTACTTCTTCTTGATCTCCTCGGAGCCCGCCAGGATGACCGGCGCGGCGGCCAGCCCGTTGGCGCCCAGGGAGGTCGTGATGCCCGAGCAGCCCCAGGAGAGCTCCTCCTCGATCAGGCAGCCGTCGAGGTAGCTGAGCCCCGGTCCGCCGTACTCCTCGGGGATGTGGGTGTTCATCAGCCCGACCTCATGGGCCTTGGCGAACACGTCGGCGGGCCAGGTTCCGTCCTTGTCGTACTCCCACGCGACAGGCCGGATCTCCTTCTCCGCGAAGTCGTGAGCCAGCTCCCGCAGGCTCTTCTGCTCGTCGGTCAGCGTGAAGTCGACCACTTGAAGTCTCCTTGAAAACAGGTGAGCGCACGAGCTCTTCGAGCTCGTGCGCGCCGGGCGATTGACTGGTCAGTCAACGACTGCTCCGAAAGCGTAGCGGAGCGATCGCCGCCGTCAAGTGCCCGTTGGTCCAGGCGTCACAATTGCCGTGTGCAGGACGCCTTCGCGTATGTGCTCGTCGCGGTCCTGATCGTGGCCGTGGGCGCCGCGATCTGGGCCAGCCTGGGCGCGGGCGACGCCTACCGGCAGATCGGCCGCGGCGGGCTGTCGCTCAACGACGGCACCGACCGGCCGGCCCGTGAGCCGGGAGGCGCGGCGGCCTCGGCCGACCGCGAGGCGGAGATCCGCCAGCTGCTGGAGGCGCGCAGCGCCCGGCGCGTCGCGCGCGGGGACGCGCCCGCCGACGTCGAGGCCGAGCTGGCCGAGCTGCTCAGGCCCGTGATCGACCCCGGCCTGCGGGCCGAGATCCGCGAGCTCGTGGTGGCCCGCAACGAGCGTCGCGCACGCGCCGGCAAGCCCCCGCTGGACGTGGAGGAGGAGATCGCGCGCCAGCTGCGAGATCTCACGTGAGCACTACGAGGTTGCCGCTGGTCGGCCCAGTCCTATACAAAGCGTGCATGGCGATGCGCCGCTTCGAGCTCGACGACCTGGTGAACCGGCCCGGGACGTACTTCAATCCGCAGACCGAGGTCTTGGTGGTCGTCGACGACTCCCAGGAGATGGACGCGGAGATCTTCGATCTGGAGGCCGTCGAGGGCGCCGACTGGGTGCTCGTCTCGGAGGAGACGCCCGTCGACGAGCATTCGCGCGACGAGCTGATCGAGCGCTTCCAGGCCCGCCACGCGGCCACGGGGGACACGACCGCGCTCGAGGCCGAAGAGGAAGAGGAGTTCGACGGGTTCGAGGTCCAGGACCCCGACGACGAGGTCTGAGACCGGCCCCTGGCGCTAGGACGTCGTGGCCGGCGCCGGCGTCGAGACGTCCGTCGCCACGGTGGGGTCCGTGGCCGAGGTGGTCGTCGTGCCCGTGGCCGACGTGCCCCCGGTGCTGTTGGCGGTCGTCGAGGAGCCGGTGGTCGCAGCCGCCTTCTTGCCGACCTCGACCACCACGTGGTCGTTGCCCGTGCCGCCGTAGACGTGGTACTGGTGGCCGTTGCGCGTGACCAGGTCGAACGCCTCGCCGTTGCGGCCGTTGCCCGACAGGTTGACGCACATGGCGTCGCGCTCGCCGCCCTTGATGCGGGCGAACTGGTGGCCGTCGACCTTCGTCAGCGTCTCGCCGGACTTCAGGCTCTTCTCGGCCTCGGCGAACAGCGTGGAGAAGCTCTGCTTCGTCTCGGTCGTGGCCGGCGAGGCGACGGTCGTCGCCGCCGCCGTGGCCGCGGAGGCGATCGGCACCGCGGTGGCGGCAGCTGCGCTGACGGCGTCCATTGACCGGGTGATCGGTCGCCGACCGCCCGGCTTGAGCGCTACGAGTGGGCCAGGAGCGTGGGTCCGACACCCGCCCGCGGGTTTCGCCCCCTGGGCGAACACCCGCAAGGGAACCTGGCCCTCTGGGCCAGCGTTCCCCTAGCCCGTGCCGGCGAACAGGAAGGTCAGCCCGAGCACGACGTAGACGGCCAGCAGCTGCAGGCCCTCGAACCACGTCGACTCGCCCTCGTTGGTCACGTGGTTGGCGATGATCACCGCCAGCAGCACGCCGCCGACCTCGAAGCCGTTGAACACCAGCGCCATCGGGTGCGGCCCGAGGAAGAACGAGCACATGACCAGCAGCGGCGCGGCGAAGAGGGCGATCTGGGCGCTGGACCCGATCGAGATGTTGACGGCCAGGTCCATCTGGTCCTTGCGCGCGACCAGGACCGCGACCCAGTGCTCGGCGGCGTTGCCGACGATCGCGACGATGATGACGCCGACGAAGAACTCGCTGAGGCCCACGCCGTGGGAGGCCTCGGAGATCGAGCCCACGAGGATCTCTGACATGACGCCGACGGCCACGCCCGCCACCGCGAGCATCACGACCGCCTTGCGGATCGTCCAGGGCGCGTCCTCGGACTCCTCGTCGATCTCGCTCGACCCCGCGCCGTGGTCGGGGTTGAACAGGTCGCGGTGCGTCTTCAGCGAGAAGAGCAGGCCGGCGGCATAGGTGCCCATGAGGACGATCGCGACGGCCAGCGAGAGGTTCTCGACGTCGGACGGGTAGTCGCGGATCTCGTCGCCCGGCAGCGGCAGGCCGTTGCCCTGGATGAGCGTGAAGATCGCCGGCATGACCAGCGCGACGGCGGCCAGCAGCAGCATCGCCGACTGCGTCGAGGCCGCCGTGCGGTCGAAGCGCTGGCGGTCGCGCCCGAGCCCGCCGACGAACATCGATGCGCCGAGGACGAGCAGGATGTTCCCGAGCATCGAGCCGATGAGCGACGCCTTGACGACCTCGTGCAACCCCTTGTTCAGCGCGAACAGGGCGATGATGATCTCCGGCGCGTTGCCGAAGGTGACGTTGAGCAGACCGCCGATGCCCGGTCCGGAGCGGTGCGCGAGCTCCTCGGTGGCGCGGCCCATCAGCGCCGCGGTCGGGATGACGCCGCCGGCCGAGACGAAGAAGATCGCGATCGGCGACACGCCCGCGAGGTCGAGGATGATCGCCAGCGGGATCAGCGGGACCAGGAAGTACGGCCAGCCCTCGCCGCTGAGCAGGAAACGCCGCACTTATCGAGCATAAGGGGGCGGCCGGGGTGGCCGCCCCCCGAAACCGCTAGCCGCCGAGCAGCGAGGCGCAGTCCTGCAGCTTGGTCTGGTCGGTGCCGGCGGCCTTGACGCAGTCGCTGTACTTCTGCGCCGCGTCGGCCGAGGCGCTGCTGGCCGAGCCCGAGCCTGAGGAC
>JAWVGD010000584.1:0-12355 GCA_033855515.1 Baekduia sp. | reverse complement strand
AGGCCGCGGGCGTGACGCTGAGCTTCGCCGCGGTGGACGAGGCATGGGCCGTCGGGGACCTCATGGCGACCGCCCGCATCATCCGCTCGCTGCTCGACAACGCCCTGCGCCACGGCGCGTCCCCCGGATCGGTGGTCACCGTGACCGTCGCCGCCGACGACGACGTCGCCACCGTGGCCGTGCGCGACGCCGGCGACGGTGTGCCCGAGGCCGATCGCGAGCGGATCTTCGGCCGGTTCGAGCGGGCCGGGGCCCCGGGCGCCGGAGGCTTCGGGCTGGGGCTGGCCATCGCCCGCGGGCTGGCGCGCCGGATGGCCGGCGACGTGCTCCTCAGCCCGCTCGGCCCGGGAGCCTGCTTCACCGTCTCGCTGCCGGCCTGCGCGTCGCCGGTGGGTGTCGAGCGGCCGCTCGGCCGCCACGCGCCCGCCTCGCCCGCGCGCTGACCCGCGCGTCGGCAGCGGCGCCGCGCCGCGCCGGAGTGCTCAGCGTTCGTGCGCGGCGCGCAGGTCGTGCGCGAGCGCGATCGTCTCGGCGCCCAGCGAGCCTGCCACGAGGCGCTCGTGCGCCGCGAGCGTGGCGATCAGCGCGCGCTCGGCGTCGGCGGCCGACACGCCTGGTCGCAGGTCCTGCGTGGCGCCCGCCGTGCTCGGGCGCCAAGCGATGCCCAGCGCGGCGTAGACGTCGACCAGGGCGGCGCGCAGGAGGTCGCCGCGCTCGACGATGAGCATCGCGGTCACCAGCGACGCGCCGCGGATCGAGCGCTGCGCCGTGCCGGCGAGCTTGACGCCCGCGGCGTTGACGCTCCAGTCGCCGGCGCAGTACTCACCCGGCAGCGCACCCACGCGCGCCACGACGCCCAGCGCGGCGAGCGCGCCGACCAGCAGCGCCGTCGCGCTCGCGAACCGCTCCGGGATGCCGCCCGCGATCGTCCGCTCCGGCCGCAGGATCTCCACGAGCACCGAGCCCGCGTCGTAGCCGGCCGCGTGCCCGCCGCCCAGCCGCAGCAGCGGCGCGTAGCCGTGCGCCGTCGCCGTGGCCCGCGCCGCCTCGTAGCCCGCGCTCAGCGCGTCGAGCCGCCCGAACGCCATCGTCGCGCCCGGCCGGAAGACGCGCGCGGTCGGCGGCTGCGCACCGGTCGCGACCTGGCGCAGCAGCGCGTGCGTGATCGCCGCGTCGAGCACGGGGTCGTCCGGATGGCGGGCGCGCAGCAGCTGCACGGAGACGGCGCTCAGACGAAGACCGGCGTCAGCGCAAACGCGTCGACGTCGACCAGCCCGCGGTCGGTGAGCTTCAGCGACGGGATCACCGGCAGCGCCAGGAAGCTCAGCGCCATGAACGGCGCCGACAGCCGGCAGCCGAGGTCGGCCGCGACCGCGACGGCGTGCGCGAGCTCGTCGGCGACGACGCGCGGCGGCCGGTCGGCCATCAGCCCGGCGAGCGGCAGCGCGACGCTGGCGCGCACCACGCCCCCGGCGGCGACGACGAGCCCGCCGCCGAGCTCCGCGGCCGCCCGCGCAGCCACGAGCGCGTCGCCGTCGTCGGCCGCGGCGACCACGATGTTGTGGGAGTCGTGGGCGACCGAGCTGGCCAGCGCGCCGCCGGTCAGCCCGAAGCCGCGCACGAAGCCCTGGCCGACGTTGCCCGTGGCCGCGTGGCGCTCGATGACGCTGAGCCGCAGCAGGTCGTTCTCGGGGTCCGGGCCGGCGATGCCGTCGCCGTCGACGCCGCCGCGCAGCGACGCGACCGACGAGGTCGTGATGAGCTGGTCCTCGATCAGGCCGATCGCCCGGACCCGGTCGCCCTCGCGCCGCAGCCGGAGATCGGCGGGCCACGCCACGTTCATCGCCGGCGCCAGGCCCGCGGCGCGTGCGGCCTCGCCGCCGCCGACCCGCTCGCCCTCGCGCGCGACCACGCGGCCGCCCGCGACCACCAGCGACGGCCGCGGCGCGGCGAGATCCTCGAAGAGCACGAGGTCGGCCCGCCGCCCGGGCGCCACGGCCCCGCGATCGCGAAGCCCGAAGTGCTCGGCCGCGTTGAGCGAGGCCATGGTGATCGCCACGACGGGGTCGAGCCCCGCGCCGATCGCGATCCGGACCAGCGCGTCGATCGAGCCGTCGTCGAGCAGCTCGCCCGGCACGCGGTCGTCGGTGCAGAACGCGAAGCGCCGCGCGGTCTCCGGCGTCACGGCCGGGAGGACGTCGAGGAGGTTGCGGGCGTTGGTCGCCTCGCGCAGGAAGACCATCATCCCGGCGGCGACCTTCTCGCGCGCCTCGGCGGCCGTCAGGCACTCGTGGTCGGAGACGACCCCGGACGCCACGTAGGCCTGCAGGTCGGGCCCCACCACCGCCGGCGCGTGCCCGTCGACCAGGCCGCCCGCGAACGCGGCGAGCTTGGCCAGCTCCACCGGGTCGCCGGCGAGCACCCCGGGGTAGTTCATCATCTCGGCCAGGCCGAGCACCCGCGGATGGCCGGCCAGCAGGAGCAGGTCGGCCGCCTCCAGCCGCGCGCCCGCGGTCTCCAGCGGCGACGCCGGCACGCATGCCGGGGCCATCATGAAGACCGACAGGTCCAGGCCCTCGCTGGCCTCCAGCATCCACCGCACGCCCTCGACGCCGAGGACGTTGGCGATCTCGTGCGGGTCGCTGACGATCGTCGTCGTCCCGTGCGGCAGCACCGCGTCGGCAAAGCGCCCCGGCGCGACCATCGAGCTCTCGATGTGGACGTGGGCGTCGATGAAGCCGGGCGCGACGAAGCGCCCGGCGGCCTCGACGACCTCGCGCCCCGCGAGCCCGTGGCCCACCGCGGCGATCCGGTCCCCGACGATCGCCACGTCGGCCTCCCGGACCTGCTGGCCGAGCACGTCCACGACGCGGCCGCCGCGCACCACCACGTCGGCGGGCTCCTGCCCGCGAGCGACCCGGACCAGCCGGGCGAGGACCTCGATCATCGAGACAGTGTCGCGAACGCGCGCCCTGGGTCGCGTGGAGCGTCTCGGCGACCCTCCCGGCGACCCAGAGCGGCAGGGTCCTCAGGCGACCGGCGCCGCTTCGCGCTGCTCGCGTGCGGCCTCCAGGCCCGCGGCGACATAGGCGGCCAGCTCGGGCACGGTCGCGTCGGCGATCCGGACCTCCGCATCGAGGAACCCGACGCGGGCCAGGACGTCGGCGCCCGCCTGCTGCTCGGCCAGGAAGGCGTCGCCGATGGGGTGCACCGCCCACGGGATCGACGTGAGGAACGCCTCCCACGCGTCGGCGCTGCCGCCTTCCTCGCGCGCGTAGAGCTCGGCCGCCTCGCGCGGGTGGGCGACGACCCACGCGCCGGCGGCCTCCAGCGCGCCGGCCAGCGCCCCCAGCTCGGCCCCGTGGCGCTCGGCGACGTCACGGCGCGTGAACCACACCGACGGGTTGGCGATCAGCTCGCTTGCCGGCACCAGCTCGCGCGCCGCGCCCGACCGCGTCACCTGGAGGTGCTCGGGCCCCTGCGCGATCCACGCGCCGAGCTCGCCGGACCGCAGCTGCGCGAGCGAGTCCGGCCCGGACGGCACCGCCTCGACGTCGCCGTAGGCGATGCCGGCGCGGTCCAGGGCGACCGCCAGCAGGAGCGTCTGCCACGAGCCGATCCCCAGCGCCACGCGACGACCGCGCAGGTCGGCGACCGCGCGCACGTCGGAGTCGGGCGTCACGAGCAGCGTGCCGTGCGACGGGCGCGGGTCGGAGTGGGCGACGTAGACGACCGGCAGACCGGCGACCTGGTCGCTGATCGGGGGCGTCGCGCCAGTGCCGCCGAGATCGATGGTCCGGTCGGCCAGCAGGGCGCCGGTGGTCGTGCCGCCGCTGTAGCGGTGCCAGACGACCTCGACTCCGAGCGGTGAGAGCGCCTGCTCGGCAAGGTCGAGGTGCGACAGGATCAGCAGCGCCGGGTTGTTGGGGTGGACGCCGATGCGGAGGGTGCTCATGGTGGGTCCTTTCAGCCCGCGGCCAGCGGGACGTCGACGATGGCTTGGTGGTCGCGCTCGCGCACGGGGCGCGGCGCGCTGAGGCCGAGCTTGGGCAGCACGGTCTCGGCCACCCGGTAGGCCTCCTCCAGCAGCGGATTGCCGGAGAGGATGAACGTGTCGACCCCGAGCGCCTCGAACTCCTGGAGGCGTTCGACGACCTGTTCGGTCGAGCCGACCAGCGCGGTGCCCGGGCCGGGACGCAGCAGGCTCATCCCGGGCCAGATGTTGGGGTAGCTCTCGAGGTCCTTGGCGCGGTCGGGCACCTGGCCGCGGTGCTTCTCGAACTGGCGCTGCATGCCGACGGAGTCGGTGCCGGCGTTGGAGGCGGCCATCCGCCGGAACGTGCTCTCGCTGGTGGCTTTCAGCAGGCGGTCGACGTGGTCCCACGCCTCCTGCTCGGTGTCGCGCACGACGAGGTGCAGGCGCATGCCGTAGCCGATCGTGCGCCCGTGGCCGGCGGCCAGCTCGTCGAGCCGCGCGATCTTCTCGGCCACGCGGGCCGGCGGCTCGCCCCAGGAGAGGTAGCGGTCGATGTGCTCGGCCGCCATCTGCATCCCGGCCTCCGACGAGCCGCCGAACCACAACGGGACGTGCGGCTTCTGGACGACCGGCAGGCCGAAGTTCGCCCCGGCGCCGCGGACGGAGACGTGGCGGCCCTCGAAGTCCACCGTCTCGCCCGCGGTGATGCGGCGAAAGACCTCCCAGTACTCGCCGGCCAGCGCGTAGCGCTCGTCGTGCTCGACGTCGAGGCCGTACTGGCGCAGCGTGCGCGTCTCGCCGTTGACGACGTTGATCTGCAGGCGGCCGTCGAAGAGGTCGTCGAACGTCAGCGCCATCTTCGCCAGCAGCGTCGGCGAGATCAGGCCCGGATGGACGGCCAGCAGCGGCCGCAGGTTCCTCGTGTGGGCGGCCAGCGCCGAGCCCAGGACCCACACGTCGTGGATGTCGGTGGCCAGCAGCGCCCCGCTGAACGGGAGCCGGTCGATGCCGGTGGCCAGGTGCTTGAGGTAGTCGAAGTCGACGGCGCGGGTGCCCTCGGGCTCCCACGGATAGGCGCCGTCGCGGGGGATGATGTACCAGAGGTAGTCGGATGCCACGGGATCTGCTCCTTCGGGTGTGCGATGCGTCAGGCGGCGCCCGCGGCGAGAAGCCCGCGCGCGGCGTCCAAGGTGGTGTGGTCGGCCCAGGCCGCCACGTCGACGTCGGCGTCCAGGAAGCCGTGGGCCAGCAGGAAGTCCTTCTGCTGCTCCAGCAGCGCCAGGCGGTCCTGTGCCAGGCTCGGGTGCAAGGAGGTGTGGAAGCCGTCGCGGTAGGCACCGGCGACGCTCGCTGCGCCGGCGTGCGTCTCGCGGGCCAGGACCGTCGCCACCTCCTCGGGCCGGCTCGCGGCCCAGTCGGCCGCGCGCAGCAGGACCGCCACGAAGCGCGCCACGACGTCGGGCTGCGTGTCGAGCAGGCGCTGGTGGACGGTGATCGGGCGCGGCGTGCCGTTGTTGACGCGCGTGGCCCGGTCGGGATGGTCGTCCAGGTCGAGGGCCACGAGCGCGCCGGCGCGCGTCGCCGCCTCCAGGCCCGGGGCGCCCTTGACGTAGGCGGCGTCGGCGCGACCCTCGACCACGGCCCGCACCTCGGGCGCGAAGCCCCCGGCGCCACGCCCTTCGGTGTCCTCGTCGGGGGCGACGTCGACCAGCGTGACGTCCGCCAGGCGGGCGCCCGCGCTGCGCAGCGCGCCCGCGAACCCGGCCAGCGCCATGGCGCGCCAGAAGTCGATCGCCTCGGCCGGCCGCGCCGGGATCGCCACGCGCCGCCCGGCCAGCTGCGCCGGGTCCTCGAGCCGGTCGCCGGCGCGCACGACGATCGCCTGGCGCTCGTCGATCCACGTCAGTCCGATGAGCCGCGTGTCGGCGCCGCGGGCGCGCGCCCACAGCGCGGGGACGTTGCCACCTTCGCGCACGAGCGAGGACAGCTCGTGGGAGAAGTGCTCCCGCCGCAGGCCGGGGCCCGAGCCCCGGTCCTGCAGCGAGCGCACCGCGATGCCGTCGGCGGCGAACTCGGCGTCCAGCCAGCCGAGGTCGGCGGCGATGCCCGTGGCGGTGGGCACCGGGCAGCGCGTGAACCAGAGCTCGCTCACCGGCTCAGCTCCCGCCCAGCGTTGCGGCGTCGACCGTGAAGCTCGCGACGTCCAGCGGCGCCTTGATGACGCCCTGGTCCTGGAAGAACCGCGCGACGTGCGCGAAGCGCCGGCGCACGGCCGGCGTGATCGTGCCGAGGGGATCCTGCCTCCGGTAGCTCTGGGCCAGGACCGTGGCGGCCTTGTCGCTGAGCCGCACCGCGCCGGTGTTCTCCTTGGCGATGGCCGCCTCCGGGTCCTGGTGCTCGGCGATCGAGTGGGCCAGGACGTTGTCGTAGAGCGCCTTGACCGTGGCCGGATGGGCCTCGAGGAAGGAGTTGGCGATGACCCAGATCGTGTCGTTCTCGGAGCCCACCTGGCCCCCGTCGGCCACGAGCCGCGCGCCGTTGGCCTTGGCCGAGGCGACGAAGTCGCCCCACGCCGCCCAGGCGTCGACCTTGCCCGAGGAGAACGCGCTGGCCCCGTCGGGCGCGCTCAGGTACACGCGCTTGACCTTCGCCGCCGGCACCCCGTTCCTCGCCAGGGCCTTCAACAGCAGGTACTCGCCCGTGCCCGACGGGTTGACGGCGACCTTCTTGCCGGCCAGGTCCGCGACCGAGGTGATGTTGGGGTCCTTGACGAGGATCCCCTCCGCGCTCTCGTCGGCGCGCTGGGCGGCGTAGATCGAGAACGAGGGATGCTGGGCCAGCGCGCCGACGCCGGCCGAGATCGAACCCTGGGCGGCGTCGAGCGCACCGGCGTTGATGGCCTCGGCCGCCGGGGCGAAGGCCGGGAACTGCCCGGTGAACTGCACCTTGGCGCCGACCTTGGCGAGGTCCTTGGCCAGCGAGCCGTCGTTCTTGGCCGCGGCGACGGGGCCGGTGGTGCCGATCAGCGCGATGCGCAGCGTGCCTCCCCCGCCCTGGACGGCCGCGGTCTTGGTGCCGCCGTCCGCCGCGGTCGCGGCACTGCCGCCGGAGCTGCCGCAGGCCGTCACGACGGTGGCGGCGGCGAGCAGGCCCGCGAGCGCGAGCGTGCGGGAGACGTGAGTAGTGAGGATCATGCGGGCGGGTCCTTCTCGGGGGTCGGGTGGTGGAACGGGAGAGGGACGGGCGCTACGGCGCGGGCACGAGCGCCGCGTCCTCGGCGCCGTGGACGCCGAGCTGCGCGAGCAGGCCGGCGCGCAGCGCCTCGAACCACGGCGCGGTCCGGTCGCGCGGGTGCCGGGCGTCGATGCGTTCGTCGTGGGCGATGCGGCCGTCGGCCATGACCAGGACGCGATCGGCCAGCAGCAGCGCCTCGTCGACGTCGTGGGTCACGAGCAGGACGGCCGGCCGGTGGCGGCGCCACAGGCGGCCGAACAAGGCATGCATCTTGATCCGGGTCAGCGCGTCGAGCGCGGCGAACGGCTCGTCGAGCAGCAGCAGCGCCGGTTCGCGGACCAGGGCTCGAGCCAGCGCGACGCGCTGCGCCTCGCCGCCCGACAGGGTCAGCGGCCAGGCGTCGGCGTGCGTGCGCAGGCCGACTTCGTCGAGCGCCCGCAGCGCGGCGTCGCGTGCGGCGCCGCCCTTCAGGCCGAGGGCCACGTTCTCGGTCACGCGCCGCCACGGCAGCAGCCGCGGCTCCTGGAAGACGACCGCCGGCTCCGGCGGCGCGGTCACCGATCCGGCGCTCGCGGCGTCCAGCCCGGCGAGCACGCGCAGGAGCGTCGTCTTGCCGCACCCGGTCTTGCCGAGCAGCGCGACGAACTCGCCGGGCGCGACGTCGAGGTCGAGGCCGTCCAGGACGTGCCGCGCGCCGTAGCTGCGGCGCAGGCCGCGGACGTGGACGCCGAGGCCCGTCATGCGCCGCGGTAGGTCCGGCGCCAGCCGAGGAGGCGGCGTTCGAGGATCCGGGCGATCAGGTCGCCGGTGAGACCCAGGGCAGCGTAGATGCCGATGCAGGCCAGGACGATGTCGGCCCGCAGGAACTCGCGAGCCTGGCTGAGGACGAAGCCGATGCCCGAGGTCGCGTTGAGCTGCTCGGCTGCCACGAGCGCCACCACGGAGACCGCCAGCGACTGGCGCAGCGCCACGAGCGCCGGCTGCACGCCGGCGGGCAGGATCACGTGGCGGATCAACGCGCGCCGGCCGAGCCCGAAGACGCGCGCGGCCTCGACGAGCTTCACGTCGACGTTGCGGATCGCGCCGTACACGTTCAAGTACATCGGGAACGCGGCGCCGAAGGCGATGATGAGGATCTTGGGCAGCTCGCCGATCCCGAACCACACGATGAACAGCGGGACGATGGCCGTGAACGGGACCGCCTGCAGCATCTGGACGGGGGCGTCGATCAGGTCCTCCCCGCGGCGCCACAGGCCCGAGAACGCGCCGAGCGTCGCGCCGACCGAGACGCCGAGCGCGGCCCCCGTCGCCGCGCGCCGGACCGAGATCCCGATCTGACCCAGGAGCCCGCCGTCGCGCACCAGGTCGCGCAGCGTCGTGACGACGGTCTCGGGCGCCGGGAGCACGTTGGGCTCGAACAGCCCGAGGACGCCGGTCGCCAGCTCCCACAGGACCAGGACGGCGAGGACGCCCGAGCCGCGCCGGGCGACCGCCCAGGCGGAACGGCCGGAGCCGGAGAGACGGCGCGGGGCGGCGGTGGGAAGGGCGGGTGCGGTGATGGGAGTGGCGGACACGGGATCTAAAGTCTACAAAGTCCGTCGACAAAGCGGACAATAGCATGACCGACACCGCCCACCCGGTCAGCGCGTCGACCGCGGCCTCGATGTCGTCGACCGGGAAGCTCAGGATCGTGAACCCGGCCGGTACCCGCGGCCGCGGGAGCTCATCGCTACGCGGCCGCCGCCACCTCGTCGCGCGGCCGCCGGTCCAGCGCCAGCATCCCGGGGACCAGCAGCGCCGCGCAGGTCACGACGGCGCCGAGGACGCCCGCCCCGACGAGCGTGGCGCGGGCGCCGATCGCGGCGCTCACCGGGCCCGTCAGCGCAAAGGACAGCGGCAGCAGCCCGACCGAGATCAGCCAGTCCAGCGACGAGACGCGCCCCAGCAGCGCTCCGGGCACGTTCTGCTGCTTGGTCGTCGCCCAGACGATCGTCCCCGCCGTCTCCAGCGCGTTGAAGATCGCGCTGGCGATCATGAGCTGCCACACGGCGTTGGCCGCGCCGTAGCCGGCCACGGCGAGCGTCGCGATGGTCCAGACCACCAACATGAAGGTGATGCCCCGGCGCGGGAGCCCGAAGCGCCCCATCACCACCGCGCACAGCATGGACGCCAGCCCGCCGGCGGCGAACACCAGGCCGAGGTCGAACGCGCTACCGCCCATCCCCTCCTTGACGATCCACGGCAGGAGCACCTCGACGGGTCCCATGAACAGCAGGTAGGCCAGCGCGGCGGAGGCGAACGTCGCCCACAGCCACGCATGGCCGCGCACGAACCGCCAGCCGGTGAGCAGGTCGCCGAGCAGCGAGCCGCGCGTCCCGGCCCTGGCCTCCGCTGCACGTGCGCGCGCCACCCCCGGGTGCGCCGGCGCCATCAGCAGCACGGTGCCGGCCGCCATCAGGAACGTCGCGGCGTCCAGCAGGAACACGGCCCCCGCGCCGCCCACGCCGACGACGACGCCGCCCAGCGCCGGCCCGCCCAGGCGCAGCGCCAGCGGGCGCATCAGCTGGTCCAGCGCGTTGGCCTGCGCGAGCGCGCGCCCGGCGAGGAGCTCGGGGACCAGCGCGTCGAAGGCGGGCGCGTGAAACGCGGAGCCCGTGCCGTACAGCGCCGCCAGGGCCACGACGTGCCAGAGCTCGAGCTGGCCGCCGATCGTCAGGCCCGCCAGCAACGCGACCGCCAGCGCCCGCAGCAGGTCGGCGCCGACGAGCAGCCAGCGCCGCTCCATCCGGTCGCTCGCGACGCCGCCGATGAGCAGGAACGAGATCGTCGGGACCGTCATCGCGATGCCGACCAGCGACATCCCGCCCGGCCCGCTGCTCATGGCGTACACCTGCCAGACCAAGGCCACCAGGAACGCGCCGTCGCCCAGCAGCGACGCGCACGCCCCCGCCCAGAGCAACCGGAAGTCGCGGTCGCGCAGCGGGGCGAACACCCCGCCGCGGCTCACCCCGCCGGCGCGGTCCAGCCCTTCGTAGCTATGGTGCATCGTCGGCCGCGGGCGCGGCGGACATCTCGTCCTTGCCCGGGAAGCCGTCGGCCAGGAAGGCTCGTGCGGACTCGGCGTTCATCGGCCGCGCGAAGTAGAAGCCCTGGCCGAGCTCGCAGCCGAGGTTGCGCAGCGTCGCCCACTGCTCGGGAAGCTCGATGCCCTCGGCGACGACCTCCAGGCTCAGCGTGCTGCCCAGCGCGACGACCGCGTTGGCCAGGTCGGTCGTCTGCGGCGAGGCGCCCTCGCGCAGGAACGAGCGATCCATCTTGAGGACGTCGACGGGGAACTTGCTCAGGTAGCTCAGCGACGAGTAGCCGGTGCCGAAGTCGTCGAGCGCGAGCTTCAGGCCCAGGGCCTTCAGCTCGGCCAGCCGCTGGACCGCCAGGTCGGTGTCGGCCATCAGGACGCTCTCGGTGATCTCCAGCGTCAGCGACGCGGGATCGAGGCCGGACTCCTCCAGCGCGTCGCGGACGTCGGCGACGATGTCGGAGTGCTGCAGCTGCTTGAGTGACAGGTTGATCGCCAGCGACACCGGCCGGTCGCTCGGCAGGTTGGCCAGCAGGCGCTTGCCTTCGCGGCAGCCCTCGCGCAGCACCCAGCGGCCGATCGGGACGATGAGCCCGGTCTCCTCGGCCAGCGGGATGAACTGGTCGGGGCCGACCATGCCGCGCTCGGGGTGGTTCCAGCGCAGGAGCGCCTCGACGCCGCTGATCGACCCGTCCTCCAGCCGGATGACCGGCTGGTAGAAGAGCTCGAGCTGATCGGTCGCCAGCGCGCGCTGCAGGTCGGTGCGCAGCTCCAGGCGCGCGAGCACGCCCTCGTGCATCTCGGGCTCGAAGAGGCGGTAGCCGCCCTTGCCGTCGCGCTTGGCGATGTACATCGCCGCGTCGGCGTCGCGGATCAGCTCGTCGGCGTCGGCCGCGCCCTCCTCGGTCGCGATCGCGATGCCGAGGCTGCTGCGCAGCACGAGCTCCTTGTGGGCGGCCGTCAGCGGCGCGCTGATCGCGTCGATGATGCGCTCGGCGGCGTCGGCCGCCTCCTGCACGCCCTCGATGTCCTCCAACAGCACGGCGAACTCGTCGCCGCCGAAGCGCGCCGCCGTGTCGCTGGCGCGGATGCTCAGGGCCAGCCGCTGGGCGACCTGCTTGAGCGCCTCGTCGCCCGCGGCGTGGCCGAGGCTGTCGTTGATGATCTTGAAGTCGTCGAGGTCGATGAAGACGACGCCCAGCCCGCGGCCCTCGCGGCGCCCGCGGGCGATCGCGTGGCGGACGCGCTCGACGAACAGCGCGCGGTTGGGCAGCCCGGTGACCGGGTCGTGGAAGGCCTGGTGGGCGAGCTGGCGCTCGAACGCCTTGCGCTCGCTCACGTCGCGGCTGTTGAGGACGATGCCGCCGACGGCCGGGTCGGCGGTCAGGTTCGTGAACAGCACCTCGAACTGGCGCGTGGTGCCGTCGCGGTGGGCCAGCGTGCACTCCAGCGCCTGCGAGGACTCGACGGGTGCGTCGAGCCCGTCGGCGATCAGGCGCAGCAGCCGGCCGCCGTCGCCCTGCTCCATCAGCTCGACGAAGGGCTTGCCGACGACCTCCTCCGGCGTCCAGCCCAGCACGCGCTCGATCGCCGGGCTCTGGTAGGCGACGGTGGCGTCGGGCGCCAGGACGGTGATGAGGTCGCTGGAGTGGGCGACCAGCGAGGCGAAGCGCGCCTCGCTCTGGCGGCGCACGAGCTCCTCGGTCAGCGCGGCGCGCTCGTAGGCCAGGACGACCTGCGTGCCGAGGGCGCCGAGCACCTCGCGCACCGCGCGGTCCGAGACGCCCGGGCCGCTGACGGCCAGGACCGCGGCCGCCCCGGTGGCCGGGCTCAAGTCGATGATGATGCCGCTGTCGTGGGTGCCGGCGCGGCGGGCGACAGCGGGGAACGTCTGGGCGTCGTGCAGGCCGACGTCGGCGTCCGGGCCCGCGAGCTCGGCGGTGGCGCGCAGCACGACCTGATCCAGCTCGGTGCGGGTGGCGGCCGCGACCAGCTCGGCGCCGGCGCGCCCCAAGGCGCGCTCGCGCTCCATGGAGCGCTCCTGGGCGCGCATCAGGCCCACCATCCGC
>JAWVGD010000583.1:0-7866 GCA_033855515.1 Baekduia sp. | reverse complement strand
GACGCCGTCGGCCAGCAGCTCGCCGGCACGGCGGTTGCGGCTCTGGGGCGCCAGCGCGGTGGCGACCAGGTCGCCCGTGCCCGCCAGCCCGATGAGCGACTCGGGCCGGGCGCCGAGGCGCTCGGCGAAGCGCCAGACCTCGGCGAAGATGTGCCCGGCCGCGGCGCCGGCGGCGTTGAGGCCCTGCGCTTCGGTGGCGCCGGCGGCCAGGGCGGCCGCGTTCTTGGCCGCGCCGGCGAGCTCCACGCCGACCGGATCGTTGCTGGCCTCGCACACGACGCCGGCGCGCTGGAAGAACGAGGCGAGCGCCAGCGCGAGGCTCTCGTCGTCGGAGGCGGCGACCAGGGCCGCGCCCTGCTGCACCATCTCGCGCGCGTGGGCCGGCCCCCCGACGCAGCCCACGCGGTCGGCGCCGAACTCGGCGGCCAGCAGGACGGTCGGCGGGGTGCCGTTGGGCGGGACCAGGCCCTTGGCGAGCGAGACGATCGCGGCGCGCCGCGGCAGCCCGGCGGCGGGCAGGCCCGCGATGACGCTGTCGAGCCCGCGCGACGGGACCGCCAGCAGGACGTAGTCGGCGCGCGCCAGCCCCGCGCCGACCGGCTCGATCCGCAGGTTGGCGGGCAGCGTGACGCCCGGCAGGTAGGCCTGGTTCTCGCGGTCGGCGTTGAGCCGCTCGCTCTGCTCGGCGGTCCGGGCCTGCAGCGTGGTGCGCACACCGCCGCGGGCCAGTAGGACGGCGATGGCCGTGCCGAACGAGCCCGCTCCCACGACCACAGCGCGCTTGGCCCCGGGGGTGGGGAGCGAGAGGGACGGCCGCGGGCGCTCGGGCACAGCCCGCGAGAGTAGATGAACTTCCGCGCCGGGCCGGGCGATCCGTCCCACGGTTCGGGCCGGGAACGCTCAAACGGGGCGACTCGGTGCCGATGACGGGGGATATGGAGCGCGCCAGGACAGGGCTTGCGCGCGCCCGCCGCTGCCGCTGGGCAGACGTCGGTCGCTCTGCCCTCCCCGATGCAGCCGTCGCCGGCCGTGAGGCCGCGCGCGCCGCGCTGCGCGGGCACGACGACGCCGGCCTGCTCCTCGTCTTCGCCTCCGGCGGCCATGACCTCCGCGCCGTGGCGGCCGAGATCTCCGACGTCGCCGCGGGCATCCCGATCGTCGGCTGCTCGTCGGCCGCCGAGATCGACGCGTCCGGGCCGGCGTCCCGGTCGGTCGTCGTGCTCGCCCTCGGCGGCGACGGGCTGTCGTTCAGCGCCACCGCCGTCACGGGCGCCGAGCCGCGCGACGCCGGGGCGCGCGCCGCGGCCGCCGTCGGCGACGTCACCGACCGCGCCCACCAGGTCCTCATCCTCCTGGCCGACGGTGCGGCGGCCGGGCACTCCGATCTCGTCCGCGGCGCCTACTCGGTCGCCGGCGCCGGCGTGCCGATCGTCGGCGGCATCGCCGGGCACCCGACCCGCGGCGAGCCGGCCACCCTCTTCTACGGCGGCACCGTCCTGACCGACGCCGTCATCGGCATCGCGATCGGGTCCGACGCCCCGCTCGGCGTCGGCGTCCGGCACGGATGGCGCCCCGTCGGCGACCCGATGCTCGTCACGCGCGCCGCGCCCGGCCGCGTCGTCGAGCTCGACGGACGCCCCGCCGCCGAGGTCTACCGCGAGCGGCTCGGCGGCGACGCGACCGACGAACGCGTGCTCGCCCACCCGCTCGGCCTGCAGCGCCGGATCGGCGAGGCGCACGTGCGCGGCGTCCGGCTGGACAACGCCCTCGACGGCAGCATCCAGGGGGCCGTGCCCGCCGGCGCCCTGGTGTGGCTGATGGAGAGCGACGCCGACGGCGTGCTCGGCGCCGCCGACGCCGCCTGCCGTGAGGCCATCGACGCCCTGGAGGGGCACAGCCCGGAGGCGCTCGTGATCTTCGACTGCGCGGCACGCCTGAAGTTCCTCGGTGAGGACGGCGCGGCCGACGAGGTCGCGCGCGTCGTCGCCCATGGCGACGGCACCACCGTCGCCGGGCTCTACACCGACGGTGAGATCGCGCGCATCCGCGGGGTCGCCGGCTACCACAACCAGACGCTCGTGATCCTGGCCATCGCATGACCGACGCCGCTGCCAGCTGGGCGCCGCAGCAGCTCGCCGAGTTCCTCGGCGCCGTCTCGGAGTGCGGCGACGAGACCGCCGCGGCTCGCGAGGGTGTCGAGCGCGCCGCCGAGACCGTCGAGGCCGAGGGCGCCGCGCTGCTGCGCGACGGCGTCGTCGTGGCGTCGATCGGCTGGCCCCGCTTCGAGGTCCCCGAGCGCCAGCTGGCCGCCGTCGCCGCGGTCGGGCACGGCAGCGTCGGGATCGGCCGGGCGGCCGCCTCGCCGGCCGTCGGCTTCGCGCTGGAGGGCGAGGACGCCCAGCTCGTCGTCGTCCGCGTCGACGAGCCGTTCACCGCCGACGAGCGCACGCTTCTGCGCGGCATGGCCCGCGGCCTGGCGCTGACCATGCGCCTGCTGCGCACCATCGGCGCGGAGCGCGGCCTGCGCGCCCGCGCCGACCTGCAGGCCGCCGAGAACGTGCGGCTGCTGGACACGCTGCGCAAGCGCCAGCGCGTCCTGGAGGCGATGGCCCGCATCCAGCGCGCGATCTCCCGCCGCGAGCCGCTGTCGGGCGTCCTGGAGACGATCGTCGCCGCGGCCGGCGAGCTGCTCGGCGAGGACGCGCCGGCGCTCCTGCTGGTCGATCCCGACGATCCGGGCTGGCTCACGGTGGCGGCTGCGCGCGGCTACGACGAGCAGGCCGTGGAGCAGCATCGCCGCCGACGCGTCGGCGAGGGCGTCGCCGGGCGGGCCGTGGCCGAAGGCCGGCTGATCGTCGCCGAGGACTACGGGCGCTCGCCCGACGCCATGGACGCGCTCGTGACCTACGGCGTGCAGGCCGCGATGGCCGCGCCGGTCCACGAGGACGGGCACGTCGTCGGGTCGCTGATCCTCTCGTCCTTCCGCTCGGGCCGCGTGTTCTCCCGGGCCGAGCAGGACATGTTGTTGTCCTTCGCCGAGCACGCGTCGCTGGCGCTGACCGACGCGCGCCGCGTCGACACCATGCTCTACCAGGCGCTGCACGACGCGCTCACCGGCCTGCCGAACCGCGCGCTGTTCACGGACCGGATCAAGCACGCGCTGACCCAGGGTCGCCGGCGCGGCACGACGTGCGGCGTCATCTTCCTGGACCTCGATCGCTTCAAGACCGTCAACGACTCGCTCGGCCACGCGGCCGGCGACGAGCTGCTGGTCACCGTCGCGCGCCGCATCGACGAGTCGCTGCGCAGCGCCGACACGGCCGCGCGGTTGGGCGGCGACGAGTTCGCCGTCCTGCTGGAGGACCTCTCCGGCGTCGAGGAGGCGGTGCTCGTCGCGACGCGCATCGCCGAGGCGCTCCACGCCCCGGTCGTCCTGCAGGGCCGCGAGGTGTTCGTCAGCGCGTCGTTGGGCATCGCCGTCGGCGCCGCCGGCGCGTCGGAGCTGCTGCGCCACGCCGACGTCGCGATGTACCGCGCCAAGGCCGAGGGCAAGGGCCGCCACCTCGTCTTCGAGGAGAGCATGCAGGCCGAGGTCGTCGAGCGGCTCGAGCTCGAAGGCGAGCTGCTGCGCGCGATCGAGCGCGACGAGATCGCCGTGCACTACCAGCCGGTCATCGCGCTGGACGGCCACACGCTCGCGGGCTTCGAGGCGCTGGCGCGCTGGACGCATCCGACGCGCGGGCTCGTCGCACCGCCGCAGTTCATCCCCCTGGCCGAGGACAACGGCTCGATCGTCACGCTCGGGCGCCAGATCCTGCGCACCGCGTGCTGTCAGGCGGCGCGGTGGATGCAGGAGTTCCCGACGGCCGAGCCGCGGATCATGTCGGTGAACCTGTCGGGGCGGCAGCTCGAGGACCCCAACATCGTCAGCGACGTCGCCGCTGCGCTGGCCGACAGCGGGCTGCCGTCCTCGGCGCTCGTGCTCGAGATCACCGAGACGGTGTTGATGCACGACACCGAGGTGACGATCGCGCGCCTGGCGGCGCTGAAGGCGCTCGGCGTGCGCCTGGCGGTCGACGACTTCGGCACCGGCTACTCGTCGTTGCGCTACCTGCGCCGGTTCCCGATCGACATCCTCAAGATGGCCAAGCCGTTCGTGGACGGCCTGGAGGCCGACGAGGAGGGCCGGGCGCTGGCGCGCGCGATCCTGGACCTGGCCTCGTCGCTGAAGCTCGCGTGCATCGCCGAGGGCATCGAGGAGTCGGGCCAGGCCGACGTGCTGCACGAGCTCGGCTGCGGCCTGGGCCAGGGCTTCCACTTCGCGCGGCCGATGGCGCCGGACGCGATGTCGGCGCTGATCGCCGAACCGGCGGGGGCGGGCCGGATGTTCGCGATGCCGCCGTCGATCGCCATCTGAGCGGCGACGGGGCTTCTACGCGCGGCGCTCCTCCAGGAGCCGGCCCAGGTGGTGGCCGGCGGCCTCGAGCGCCTCGCGCGTCCCGGCCTCCTGGATGACCTGCAGGTCGAGGATCCGGGCGCTGAAGCGGTCGATGGCGTCGGTGCCGACGATCGCGTGGCAGGGCACGCCGGCCTGGCGGGCGCGGGTGGCGATCTCGCCGGCGATCTTGCCTTCGAGCGTCGTCGCGTCGATGCGACCCTCCCCGACGACGACGGCGCGGGCGGCGCGCATGCGCGTGTCGAAGTCCAACGCCTTCAGGATGAACGGCGCGCCGGGCTCGAGCACCGCGCCGAAGCGTGCCCACAGGCCACCCGCGAGGCCGCCGGCCGCGCCGGTCATCGGCACGCCGCGCGGGTCCTTGGGCAGGCGGCCGGCGAGGTCGTCGAGGCGTCGCTCCAGCTTGATGATGGTCTTGGCGTCGGCGCCCTTCTGCGGGGCGAAGCGGGCGGGCGCGCGCTCGAAGGGCGTGCGCACGTCGGCGAGGACGACGAGCCGGGTGCCCTGCAGGCCGCCGGCGTCCTCGATGGCGGCGATCGCGCCGGCGCCGCCGTCGGTGGTGGCGCTGCCGCCGGCCGCGACGAGGACGACCTCGGCGCCGGCGGCGGCGGCCGCGACGATCAGCTCGCCGGTCCCGCGGCTGGTGGCCGCGTAGGCGTCGCGCTCGGACGGCGCGACGAGGTGCAGGCCGCTGGCCTCGGCGACCTCGACGATGGCCGTGCCGCCGTCCTCGATCAGCGCGAACCCGGCGGCGCGGATCGGGCGCCCGAGCGGGTCGGTGGCGGGCGCGCCGGCGGTCTCGCCGCCGAGGGCGCCGAGCAGGACCTCCAGCGTGCCCTCACCGCCGTCGGCAACCGGGCACAGGTCGGGCGGGACGAGTCCCGCGCGCTCCAGGCCCGCGCCGATGGCGGCGGCCACCTGGCTGGCGCGCAGGGTTCCCTTGAACGAGTCGGGCGCGACGAGCACGGGAGCTGGGGACGAGGTCATGGCGGGAAAGGGTGACGCGCGGGGGCGAGTTTCGCCTCCGGGGCGCCTAAACGGGCATATGACCCGTGAACTCGCCCACGACCGTGTCATCTCTGCCCTGGCCGCGCGCCAACATGGTGTCGTCGCCCGGTGGCAGCTGCTGGCAGCCGGCCTCCCCGTCCATGTGATCGACACCCGCCTGGGCGTCGGTCGGCTCCTGGCACTGCATCGCGGCGTCTATGGCCTCGGCCATGTGCAGCTGCGACGGGAGGGACACTGGCTGGCGGGCGTCCTCGCGCTCGGCCCGGGAGCGGTCCTGAGCCACGGGGCCGCGGCGGTGCTCTGGGACATCTGGGACGGCCCGCACCTTCCGGTGCACGTGACCGTGGCCGCACGCGGCGGTCGTCGTCACCGACGCGGGTTGGTCGTGCATCGCGTCGGGGACCTGCCGACCCACCACGTCGCCGAGCACCGCGGCATCCCGGTGACAAGCGTCGCGCGGACGATCCTCGACCTCGCGGCGACGGTCCGAGGTCGCCGGCTCGAACAGGTGATCCGCCGTGCGTCGCGCCTGCGCCGGTTCGATCTCTGCGAGCAGCAGGCGGTGGTGGCGCGTCTGCCGCGCCATCGCGGCGCCCCGGAGCTGGCGCAGCTCCTCGTCGGCCTCGCCGGCAGGGGAACCACCGAGATGCGCAGCCGGCTCGAGGTCGGTTTCGCCCAGCTCTGCGATGACCACGGGCTCGCCCGACCGGTGGTCAACGGCCAGGTGCTGGGCGAGCGCGTCGACTTCCACTGGCCGGGGACCACCCTGGTCGTCGAGACCGACGGCTTCGAGTTCCACGCCACGCCGACGACGTTCGCCGACGACCGGCGCCGCGATCAGAAACTCACGCTGGCGGGGTTCACGGTCGTGCGCCTCACATGGGACCAGGTGATGCACGAGACCGGATCGACGGCGGCGATCGTCGCGCGCCTTCTGTTGCAGTGCCGGGCGCGTTGACGTGTCCATTGCCGGTGAACGCGCCCCGGACGCTGCCGAGGCGGCTCCCTCCGACGCGCTCCCCGCCCCCGCCTACGACTCCAGCTGCTCGGTCGTGCACTCCTCCGGGCGCTTGTCGTCGCGCCAGCGCTGGACCTTGGCTCCGTGGCGGATGCGGCCGTCGGAGACGTGGTCGAAGGTGACCTCGACGACGAGCTCAGGGCGCAGCGAGACCCATTCGAGGTCGCGGCCGGCCGACCAGCGCGACGGCTCGCCCGAACCGCGCTCGCCGGTCTCGTACGGCTTGAGGAAGTCCACCAACTCGCGCTTCTGCTTGGCGGTGAAGCCCGAGGAGTGGCCGACCTCGCGCAGGCGGCCGTCGGGCTCGTGGAGGCCGAGGATGAGGGCGCCGACCGTGCTTTCGGCCTTGCCCGGGCGCCAGCCGACGACCACGGCGTCGATGGTTCGGACGCGCTTGATCTTGACCATCCCTGTGCGCTCTCCGGGCCGGTACGGCGCGTCGGCCTCCTTGGCGATCACGCCCTCCTCGTGCTCGAGCCACGGCTCGGCCTCGGCGGCGCTCCAGACCACGGGTGACAGCTCGACGCCCTCCAGCGCCGCGGCCTCCAGCGCCTCGCGGCGCGACCGGTAGTCCCGCGTCATCAGCACGTCGTCGTCCAGCGCCAGCACGTCGAACGCGATGTAGCGCGCGGGCGTCTCGACCGACAGCCGCTCGATCCGCGACTTCGCCGGATGGATCCGCTGGCCGAGGGTGTCGAAGGAGGAGGCGACGATCTCGCCGTCCAGCACGTAGCGGCCGGAAGGGAACGACGCCGCCACCTCGGGGAAGTACCGCGTCAGCGGCTTGCCGTTGCGCGACTGCAGCTCGACGTCGTCGCCGTCGACGAACGCGACGGCGCGGAACCCGTCGAACTTCGGCTCGTAGGCCCAGCCGTCGCCGTCAGGCAGGCTCGTGCGCGAGCGCGCGAGCTGGGGCGGGAGCGGGGACTCGATCGGGAGCGTCATCGCCCACGACCGTACCCGCCCCGGCGCGGAACTGCAGGACCACCACGGCGCCGAGGACGAGGATCCCGCCGGCGATCTGACCCGGTCCGAGGGCCTCGCCGTAGATCGCGGTCGCCAGGCCGACGGTCACCGCCGGCTCGGCGGTCGACACGATCGAGGCGGTCGAGGGACCGACGTCGCGCAGCCCGACGAAGAACGCGCTGATGCCCAGCACGGTCGACCCGCACGCCAGCGCGGCGATCCAGCCCCACCCCGCGGCGTTGAACGTGAGGTCCAGCGAGCCGCTGCCGGTGCCGACCGCGAACAGCGAGGCGGCGGCGCCGGTGGTGACCAGCGCCGACAGCATGAACGGGTCGGCGCTGCCGACGATCCGGTCGGTGACCAGGATGTAGGCGGCGTAGACCGTCGCGGCGCCGAGGGCCATCCCGATGCCCAGCCC
>JAWVGD010000582.1:0-7204 GCA_033855515.1 Baekduia sp. | reverse complement strand
CCCGTGCGCCGCGCGAGCCCGCCGCGACTGGTGATCCCTGCTACCCGGAGTGCGCTCAGCACCCGGCGGCGGTTGCGCTCTCGCAGAGATTCGAGCGACCCGGAACCTTCATGACCCATCTCGATCGCGACCCTCTCACGGGGAAATGAGGTTTGTCAAGAGAAAGAACGAACTCAACGCGGCTGTAACGATCCTTTGGCCGTTGTGCGGCCGAACCACCCGATCGGCGGGCTCGCCATCCCCAGTCCTCGTCAACCCCGCTGGACAGGGGTTCGAGACGGCTCCACGCGCGTGGACGTCCGTACGACGGCGCTTCATCCCGCCCATCGCGATGCCGAACTATGGGACGTGATGCCCGGCATCTCCAGCTGTCCCGACCCTCGCCGCGGTGGCCACCTTCGCGGCGACGACGGCTTCGCCCTCATCGAGGTCATGGTGAGCGCGGTTCTGGTCATCGTGCTGTCGCTCGCGACGCTGTCGCTGATCGACCAGTCCGGCCAGGCGTCCAGCATGAACCGCTCCCGCGGCGTGGCCGCCGGGCTCGCCCAGGCCGATCAGGACGCGATGCGCCAGTCCCCGCCGGCGGTCCTCGCGAACCTGCACACGGTCACCACCAAGAGCGTCGCCGGCGTGAACTACACGATCAAGTCCGACGCGGAGTGGTACCGGGACGCCAGCGGCGTCGTCACGTGCGGCAGCGGCAACACGCGCGCCGAGTACGTCCAGATCACCTCCAGGGTCAGCTGGCCCGCCATGGGCGCGACCAAGCCCGTCGTCCTCGAGAGCTACGTCACGCCGGGCGTCGCCTCGCTCGCCCGCGGCGCCGCGACCGTGATCCTCAAGCGCGCCGACAACTCCGGCGCGGCCGGCATCCCCGCCGGCATCGGGCTCTCCGCCGGCGGCGGGACCGTCACGGGCCTCACCGACTCCAACGGGTGCGTCGTGCTCGGCAACCTGCAGGCCGGCGCCTCCACCGCATCGTGGGGCGCCACCGGCTGGGTCGATCCCGACGGCGTCAACAACGTGCAGCAGTCGGTGAACGTCGCCACGGGCCAGACCTCGTCGGTCAACGGGCTCTACGACCTGGCCGGGTCGGTGCGGGTCGGCTTCACCGACGACTCGAACGTCACCGACGCCGCGACGGGATATCAACTCACGTGGCCGTCCGTGTCGGCCCTGCAGACCGGAATGACCTCGGGCGTGCGGGTGGTGCAGAAGCCGGCGTCGACGAACCCCGTCGTGCGCTCCACCACCCCGGCGACGCCGACCACGCTCGACGCGCTCTTCCCGTTCACGACGAGCTACACCTTCTTCGCGGGGAGTTGCACCGGCGCCGACCCCAGCACCTACCAGTCGTCGTACAAGTCCGCGGCGGCGACCGTGCTGGGCGGGCAGACCGTCGACGCCAACCGGCGCATCCGCCTGCCCGTCCGGACGTTTGCCGTGACCGTGCAGCAGAACCGCAACGTGCCGCTCTACCTGCGGATCGCTCCTGACACCGCGACCGGCTCACCGATGACGGCCGCCTGCGACAACATCCGCATCGCGGTCGACCCCGCCTCCGGCGACGGCATCACCGCGCCCGCGAACAACCCGGACGGCACGGCGACGTCGGTCCGGACCGCCGCCGTGGCCCTGCCCTACGGCTGGTGGAACGTCTGCGTCGACGACGGCACCAACAAGACGCAGACGGCGGCGATCAAGAACACGGGCAGCGGCGGCACCCCGGCGCCCAGCGCGCAGGGCACCGTGCTCAACATGACCAAGAGGGTCAACGGCAGCTACGTCGGCACCGGGGGCGGTCAGTGCTGATGCTCCGCAACCTCCGCCACATCCGCCACGACGAGCGCGGGTTCTCGCTCATGGAGCTCCTGACCGCCATGGTCATCGGCTCGGTGGTCCTGACCGCCGTCATGTCGATCTTCCTGACGGGCATCTCCAAGACCGCCCAGGTCAACGATCGGGTGGAGGCTGCCGGCCGCGCGCGGCTCGCCGCCGACCGCGCGGTGACGCTCCTCGACGCGCAGACGTGCGTCGACGGCATCTCGCCGCTGATCGATGCGCAGGCCGACCAGGTCACCTTCTTCGCCAACCTCGGCACCGTCGACGCCGAGCCCAAGCAGTACCGCATGCGCTACGACGCCGCAGCCGACACGCTCTACGAGGAGCAGTTCGACGGCACGCGGGTCAAGGGCGTGCTCCAGTTCCCGGCCCAGCCGAGCCGCACACGGGTCCTGGGCACCGGCTTGCTGCCCGTCAACGGGGCGGTCTTCACGTACTACAAGTTCCTCGACACGGGCGTCGTGCTCACGACGCCGCTGAGCCAGACGGCGACGGGCCTCTCGGTCGTCGATCGCCAGCAGGTCGTCCGCGTCGGGGTCGGCCTCAACGCGCTCCCGAGCCGCACCACGTCGGCGCCGGGCGTCGGCACGACCATCGACGCGCAGGCCACCGTGGCGAGCGCAGATCCTTCGAACCCCAACAAGGGACCGAACTGCTGATGAACCGGCATCGACGTCTTCTCGCCGACCAGCGGGGCTTCACGATGGTCGGGGTCATGATCTCCATGATGATCCTCGGCATGTTCGCCGTGGGCGCGTGGAGCGCCGCGGTGGGGGACATCCCGCTCGCTCGCGGCGACCAGGACCGCAAGGGCGGCTACGAGGCGGCCGAGGCCGGCCTGCAGTGGTACGCCTACCAGCTGCAGGCCAATCCCGACTACTGGCAGCAGTGCGGCAGCGTCCCGGGCATCGGCTACGTCCGCAACGAGTGGAACGGCGCCGGCGCCGATCCGCGAGGCTGGCGCACGCTGCCGAACTCCAAGGCCCAGTTCACGATCGAGGTCCTCGACCAGGTCAACACGACGACCGGCGTGCACACCGCCTGCAACACGTCGGACCCGAACGGCACCGCGCTGCAGAACGGCACGCTGCGCATCCGCGCCACGGGCCGCGCCAACGGCGGCTACCGCAGCGTCGTCGCGACCTTCCGCCGCCGTGGCTTCATGGACTACATCTACTTCACGCAGTGGGAGACCCAGGACCCGATCGTCTCCGGCGTCTCGGGCTGCGACTTCCCCCGCTCCAAGCGTGCGGGCGGTTGCGTCAACATCCAGTTCTCGGGCAAGGACTCCGTCAACGGCCCGTTCCACACCAACGACGAGAGCATCCTCGCCTGCGACTCGCCGACGTTCGGCCGGCCGGCGCCGAAGGCCGACAACTTCGAGGTCGCCGGCCCGTCGCCGGGCTACCAGAAGGTCTGCGGCACCGGCGTCCCGGTGATCAACGGGCCGCAGATCACGCCGGCGAACAGCGTGGCCTTCCCGAGCTCGAACGCCAAGCTCGTCACCTACGCGGGGCCCAACTGGACCTTCAACGGCCAGACGTGCCTGGACTTCCAGCCCAACGACACCGTCAACGTCTACCAGAACCAGGACTGGCCCACGAACTCGCCGGGGCAGATCGTCTGCAAGCCGCCTTACACCAACCTCCCCCTGACGGGCGTCGGCGGGCCGCCCAACGGCGTCATCTACGTCAACAACGCACCGATCACCGCCGCGAACCCCGCCGGCTGCAGCGGCGTCTACCAGAAGTACCAGCACTACACGAACACCAAGTCCTGCGGCGACGTCGCGGTGCGCGGGACGTACTCGCAGAGCATCACGGTCGGCGCGGCCAACGACATCATCGCGATCGGCGACGTGCAGGAGATCGACGACTCGATGCTCGGCCTCATCGCCGACAACTTCGTCCGGGTCTACCACCCGATGGGGGCCGCCAGCAGCGGGCAGTGCGGCGCGGCGGTGTCGTACACCCCCGTCTACAACATCGACGCGGCGATCCTGTCGCTCAAGCACTCGTTCCTCGTCGACAACTACCAGTGCCTGGCGCCGGTCACCGACGACGCGACCGATCCGCTCAAGGCGCACTACCTGAACGTCACCGGGGCGATCGCGCAGTACTACCGCGGCACCGTGGCCCAGAGCAGCGGCAGCTCCATCACCTCCGGCTACCTCAAGAACTACAACTACGACGACCGGCTCAAGTTCCGCAGTCCCCCGAACTTCCTGGACCCGACCACGACGTCCTGGCAGATCATCCGGCAGTCCGAGCAGCAGCCGTCCACCAAGTAGCCGGCAGCTCGCCGGTGCGCGCCGCGCACCAGGTCCTCATCGCAGCGTGCAGCACCGCGGCGCCGGCCTCCGGCCGGCGCCGCCTGCGTCTGCAGGATCGCGTCCAGGAGGCCCGGGAAGCGGGCCTCGAGGTCGTCGCGGCGCAGCGAGACGTGGCGGTGGGTCCCCTCGACGCGGGTGTCGGTCACGCCGGCCTCGCGGAGGGTCTTGAAGTGGTGCGAGCGCGTCGACTTGCTGACCCCGAGCTCCATCGCGCCGCACACCTGCTCGCCCCGTGCGTCGAGCTCGCGCACGATCTTCAGTCGCACGGGATCGCCGAGCGCCTGGAGCACCGTGGTCAGGTCGAGGTCGGCGGTGGCGGGCTGGAAGACGTCCACGGAGCACAGGGTAGCGCTCTGGTTCGACGACGGTCGAACTTGCTGGCACCCGCGACGTGCACCCGGTCGGACGCCGGAACACCCGCCGCGGCCATCGTCCGCGTCGCGGCCTGATAGACCGGAGCAATGTCCTCCGGCCCGTTCCTCATCGGTGGCGGCCGGGAGCCCGAGCAGCTGCTCCCGACCCACCGCCCGTTCCTCGCCGCCTGCGCCGGCGGTCCCATCGTCTGCCTCGTCGCCGACGAGGGCGATGGCATCGACGCGGAGCGCTGGCGCTCGGCGCTGCGCGACTCCGCCGACGGCGCCCCGCCGGAGGTCGAGGTCGTCGTGCTGTCGGCCGGGCGTCCCCTCGCCGACGCGGACGTCGCGGGCGCCGCCGGCATCTACGTCGCCGGCGGCCTGACGCCGCTCTACGCCGAGCTGCTCGCGGGATGGACGCCCCCCGCGGGCGTGCCGTACGCCGGGTTCTCGGCCGGCGCCGCCGTCGCGGCCGGGCAGGCGCTCGTCGGCGGCTGGCGGACGGCCGGCGGGCTGGCGGTCTGCCCCGAGGACGCCGGGGAGGACCTCGACGTGATCACCATCAGGCCTGGTCTCGGCCTGGTGCCCTACGCCGTCGACGTCCACGCGGCCCAGTGGGGCACGCTCGGCCGGCTCATCCACGCCGTCGAGTCCGGCCTGGTCGCCGAGGGCTGGGCCCTGGACGAGGGCGCGCTCCTGGTCGACGGCGAGATCCACGGCGTCGGCGCCGGGTGGCACGTCGCAGACGGCGGCCGGGTCCGGCGCGTCACGTCACGCTGAGCGCCCTGCCGCTCAGGCGCCCTCGGCCACCGGCCGATCCCTCTCGCCGCGCTGCATGCGGGAGTGCGAGTAGCCGTAGAACGCGTAGATGAGCAGCCCGAGGACGAGCCAGACGCCGAACCGGAGCCACGTCGCGCCCGGCAGCTTCGTCATCAGGTAGATGCACAGCGCGCTGCCGATGAGCGGGAACCACGGGACGAACGGGACGCGGAACCCGCGCTCGAGGTCCGGCTGGGTGCGGCGCAGCACGATTACCCCGACGTTGACGATCACGAAGGCGAAGAGCGTGCCGATGTTGACGAGCTTGGCGACCTCGCTGAGCGGCACGAGCGCCGAGAGCACCGCCACGGCGACGCCGAAGATCAGCGTGATGCGCCACGGGGTCTTGCGCGCCGACAGCTTGGCCAGGCCCTTGGGCAGCAGCTCGTCGCGGCACATCGCGAACATCACGCGCGACTGGCCGTAGAGGAGGCTCAGGGTCACGCTCGTGATCGCCACCAGCGCCCCGATCGAGAGGATGTCGGCCGCCCACGGTCCGACGCCGCCGCCCAGGCGCAGCGCGGTCGCCAGCGGAGAGTCCGAGCCGGCCAGCTTGTCGCTGGGCGCGAGCCCGATGGCGACGGCCGAGACGGCGATGTAGATCGCGGTGCAGATCAGCAGCGAGGCGATGATGCCGATCGGGAGGTCGCGCTTGGGGTTGCGCGCCTCCTCACCCGAGGTGGAGACCGCGTCGAAGCCGATGTAGGCGAAGAAGATGATCGCCGCGGCGTCCCAGGCCCCGCCGAACCCGTGCGGCATGAACGGCGTGAAATGCGAGCTGTGGAACGAGAACAGGCCGACGACGACGAAGAAGATGAGGACCGCGACCTTGATGAACACGAGGATCGTGTTGGTCTTCGTGCTCTCGCGCACGCCGTAGACCAGCAGCGCCGTGACACCGGCGACCAGCACGACGGCCGGGAGGTTGAACGTCCCGCCGCTGCCCGGCGGCCCCGAGATCGCGTCGGGGAGGTGGATGCCGAACACCGAGCTCAGGAGGTCCTGCAGGTAGCCGCCCCAGCCGACCGCGACGGTCGCCGCCCCGAGGCCGTACTCCAGGATCAGGTCCCAGCCGATGATCCAGGCGACCAGTTCGCCGAGCGTGGCGTAGCCGTAGGTGTAGGCGCTCCCGGAGACCGGGATCGTCGAGGCCAGCTCCGCATAGGAGAGGGCGCTGAAGATGCAGGTGATGCCGGCGAGGATGAAGCTGATGACGATCGCCGGGCCCGAGAGCGGGATCGCCTCGCCGATGATCACGTAGATGCCGGCGCCGATGACCACGCCGACGCCGAGCGCCGTGAGGTCGAGTGCCCCGACGCTGCGCGACAGCCCCGAGGCGGAGCTCTCGGCGGTCAGCTGATCGGTCGGCTTGCGGACGAACAGCCCCGGACGCGGCGTCGCGCCGCCCGTCTTGCCTGATGCGGTGGTAGCCATCGCGAACCCCTCCCGTTCATGGCCTAGCTGCGGCGGGTATCTCCGGCGGTCGGCGCGCTCAAACAGCGCCGTGACGGCCGATACCCTGGAGGCATGCCGCCCTTCCGCCTCGACGCCGCCTACAGCCCGATGGCCGACCAGCCGAAGGCCATCGACGGCATCGTGGAGGCGCTGGGCTCGGGCGTGCCGATGACGACGTTGCTCGGCGCGACGGGCACCGGCAAGACGATGACGATGGCGTCGGTGATCGAACGCGTGCAGCGCCCGACGCTCGTGCTGGCCCACAACAAGACGCTCGCCGCGCAGCTGTGCAACGAGTTCCGCAGCTACTTCCCCGACAACGCGGTCGAGTACTTCGTCTCCTACTACGACTACTACCAGCCCGAGGCGTACGTCCCCTCCAAGGATCTGTACATCGAGAAGG
>JAWVGD010000581.1:0-3733 GCA_033855515.1 Baekduia sp. | reverse complement strand
GCTCCCCGACGAGCACGGGGGCCTCGCCGGCGGCGGGCAGCAGCTTGCGCAGGACCAGCCGGGGCTCGACCGCGCCCTGCCACTCGTTGAGCTCCAGCGTGAACGTCGCGTGCAGGCGGCCCTCGGCCGCGCCCTCGGGCAGGGCACCCCTCCCGAAGGCGACCGCGCGGGCCCGCACGCCGCCGGCCTCGACGGTGAAGCGCACGTGCTTGCCCTCGCTCATCGGATGCGGGTCGACGAGCCGCGCGGCGGGGACGAGCAGCGAGACCGACGGGTTGCCGATGCCGAACGGCGCCAGGCGCGCGAGCTCCTCGGCGAGGCCCTGCCCGAGCTCGTCGCCGGAGACGACCGCGTCGACGCGCTCGACCGGGACGAGGTCCTCGGGCTGCAGGACTGAGGCGGCGTGCGCGACGAACGCCGCGCGGAACGCCTCGAGCTCCGAGCGGCGGATCGTGCAGCCCGCCGCGGCGCGGTGGCCGCCGTGGCGCAGCAGGTGCGCGGCCGACGCGTCCAGGCCGCCCAGGAGGTCGAAGCCCGGGATGGATCGGCCCGAGCCGGTGCCTTCGTCCTCGCCCTCGCGCAGCGCGATGAGCACGACGGGCCGGTGGTACTTCTCGGCGAGTCGCGAGGCAACGATCCCGATCACGCCCGCGTGCCAGCCGTCGGACCAGAGCACGTACGCGGGTTGGTGGGTGGGTGGGCCCGCATTCGCGACCTGGGCCTCGGCCTCGAAGGAGATCCGCTGCTCGACGAAGCGGCGGTCGCCGTTGGCGCGGTCGAGCTCCTCGGCGATCTCGGTCGCGCGGGCCTCGTCGTGCGTCAGCAGCAGCTCCAGCGCGGCGTCGGCGCGGTGCAGCCGCCCGGCGGCGTTGATCCGTGGGGCCAGGCCGAAACCCAGCGCACGGGCGTCGACCCGCGACGGGTCCACGCGCGCGACGCGCATCAGCGCCCGTAGGCCGACCTTCTCGGTGCGGCCGAGCGCCTGCAGGCCCTGGCGGACCAGCCGCCGGTTCTCGCCCTTGAGCGGCACGCAGTCGGCGACCGTGGCCAGCGCCACGAGGTCGAGGTCGGCCAGCGCGATCGACGCGTCGTGGCCGGCGGCCTCCAGCAGCGCGCCGGCGACCTTGTGGGCGACGCCGCCGGCGCACAGGTCCGGGCACGGGTAGCCGCAGACGGCGGGATGCACGATCGGCGCCGCGGGCAGGGCACCATCGGCGCGCGGGCTGTGATGGTCGGTGACGACCACGTCGAGCCCGAGCGAGACCGCCAGCGCCACCTCGTCGACCGACGTGATCCCGCAGTCGGCGGTGACCAGGAGCTTGGTGCCGCGCGCGGCGAGCTTCTGCACGGTCGTGGCCGACAGGCCGTAGCCGTCCTCGCTGCGGCTGGGCAGGTACCAGTCCACGTCGCCGCCCACCGCGCGCAGCGTGCGCACGAGGATCGCCGTCGAGGTGACGCCGTCGACGTCGTAGTCACCGTGCACGGTGATGCGCGTGCCCGCGCGCACGTGCGTCAGCAGGACGCCGATCGCGACATCAAGGCCGCGAAACGCCGAGGCCGGATGCTCCTCGTTGCCCGCGAGCCAGTCGCGGGCGTCCTCGAGCCCGTCGATGCCCCGGCGCACGAGCACCTGGGCGACCGGGAAGCTCATGCCGAGGTCGCGCGCCAGCGCCAGCGCCTGGGCGCTGTCGCATGGAGGGACGTCGAGTCGCGGCGTGGGCACGCGTGCAGCGTCGCAGCGCGACCCGACGGAACGCACGGGCGTTCCCGCAACGTGCAGCGTTTCCCGCGCGTCCCGGACGGATCTCCGAAGGGGCGGCGGCCGCGCCGGAGCTAGAGCTCCAGCGCGGGGATCTTGCGGCGCACGCCCTCGTAGTAGACGAGTCCCATCCCGATCAGCGCGCCCGGCGCGGCCTCGATGGCCTGCAGCACGTGCGTGTCGTGCTGGCCGGGGATCGTGAAGCCGTTGACGATCAGGCCGAACAGCGCCGCGCCGAACAGCGCGCCGAGGAACGCCCCGACGATCCCGCCCCAGAAGCGATCCGGCAGGAAGATGGCGAAGTGCCAGAGGGCCAGGCCCATCATGATCCAGGCGAACATGGCCATGTCAGCGAGGCCTCCCGTGCCGCTTGTTGCGCGGCCGCTTGGGCTTGTCGCGCTTGTCGTCCTTGAGCACCAGGTCCTCCGGCAGCGCGTCGGCCGTCGGATCCGGCTTCGGCTTCGGCGCCTTCGCCTCGGGCTCGGCCTTCTCGCTCTGCGTCGCGCGCGTCTTCGCCGCGACCGTGCCCGGCGCGGTCTCGTGCGAGATGTCGCGGACGAGCTCGTCGAACTCGGTCTTGGAGACGCCGCGCTCGGGATCGTTGGGCGCCGTGAGGCGACCGCGGGCGCGGCGCTCCTTCGGGTCCACCGTGATCGCGGCCGCCGCCGTCGCGTACGGGGGCACCACGCCGCCGTTCTCCTCGGCGATGCGGATCCGGCGGCGACGGTAGACCTCCTCGCGCTCCTTCCAGTGCGAGAGCACCGGGGAGGCGATGAAGATCGACGAGTACGCGCCCGACACGACGCCGATGAGCAAAGCGAACGCGAAGTCCTTGAGCGTCGCTCCGCCGAAGAAGAGCAGCGCCGTGATCGGCAGCAGGGTGCAGAACGACGTGGCCAGGGACCGCGTCAGCACCTCGCTCATCGACCGGTTGACGATCTGGGTGAACGCGGCCCGCGGCATGCGCGGCACGTTCTCCCGGATGCGGTCGAACACGATGATCGTGTCGTAGAGGGAGTAACCAAGGATGGTCAGCAGCGCCGCGACCGTCGACGTCGTCACCTCCCGGCCGGTGAGGGAGTACACGCCTGCGGTGATCAGGAGGTCGTGCATCAGCGCGATCAGCACCGGGACGGCGAACTTCCACTCGAACCGCAGCGCGATGTAGGCGCTGATGACGAGCAGCGACGCGATGATCGCGATGATCGCCGACTTGGCCACCGTCTTGCCGAAGGTCGGCCCGATGGAGTCCGAGGAGTACGCCCTGGTCGCCCCGAACTTGGAGGTCAGCAGCCGCTCGAGGCCGATCGTCTTCTGGCCGGTCTCGCTCAGCGAGATCTGCAGGCCGTTGCCGCCCAGCGCCTTGTCGCCCTTGACCTTCTGCACCGCCGGGTTCTTGAAGCCCGCCGCGCGCAGGACGTCGCCGACCTGGTTCTCGGTCGGGGCCTGCGACGTGAACGAGACCTTCGCGCGGGTGCCCGACTGGAAGTCGATGCCGAAGTTGAGGCCCTTGCCGCCGATCGCCAGCGCGCCGATGAGCAGGATCACGCCCGACACGGAGAAGAACCACTTCGACGCCCCCATGAAGTCCTGGGTCCAGCGGCGCTTCTGCTCGCCGGCGCCGAGGGCCGTCGGGTGCGTGATGATGCGCGACCGCTGCATCGTGCCCAGGACCGCCTGGGTGGCGAGGACCGCGGTGAACAGCGAGGTGAGCGTGCCGATGCCCAGGGTGAACGCGAAGCCCTTGACCCCCGCCGTGGCGAGGATGAAGAGGATGAAGGCCACCATGAACGTCACGACGTTGGCGTCGATGATCGCCGCGATGCCCTTCTTGTAGCCCTGGGCGATGGCGGCCGGAACCGATCTGCCGGCCCGGACCTCTTCTTTGACGCGTTCGAAGATGACGATGTTCGCGTCGGCGGCGACGCCGATGGTCAGGATCAACCCCGCGATGCCCGGCAGGGTCATCGTGAT
>JAWVGD010000580.1:0-2617 GCA_033855515.1 Baekduia sp. | reverse complement strand
GCTTCTCGCAGAGCAACCTGGCCTGGGTCGTCAACGCGTACCTGATCGCGTTCGGCGGCCTGCTGCTGCTGGCCGGTCGCGTGGGCGACCTGATCGGTCAGCGCCGCATCTTCCTGATCGGGCTGGGGATCTTCACCGTCGCGTCGCTGCTGTGCGCGGTGTCGCAGACCCAGGGCATGCTGATCGGCGCGCGCTTCGTGCAGGGCGTGGGCGGCGCGATGGCGTCGGCCGTGACCCTGGGGATGATCGTCACGATGTTCCCGGAGCCGCGCGAGCAGGCCAAGGCCATCGGCGTCTACGGCTTCGTGGCGTCGGCGGGCAGCTCGATCGGGCTGCTGGCCGGCGGCGTCCTGACGCAGGCCATCAACTGGCACTGGATCTTCTTCGTGAACCTGCCGATCGGCGCCGCGACGGCGTTCCTCGCGGTGCGGCTGGTCCAGCACCGTGACGGCATCGGTCTCAAGCAGGGCGCCGACCTCCCGGGCGCGGCGCTGCTGACCTCCGGGCTGATGCTCGGCGTCTACACGATCCTCCAGGTCGACAAGCAGGGCTGGACCTCGACGCAGACGCTCGGGCTCGGCGCCGTGGCCGTGGTCCTGCTCGCCGCGTTCCTGGTCCGTCAGGCGCGCATCCCCAACCCGCTCATGCCGCTGCGCCTGTTCCGGTCGCGCAACGTCTCGGGCGCCAACATCGTCGAGGCGCTGCTGGTCGTCGGCATGTTCGGGCTGTTCTTCCTGGGCGCCCTGTACCTGCAGCGCGTCCTCGGCTACGACGCGCTCGAGGTCGGCCTGGCGTTCCTGCCGGCGTCGATCGCCATGGGCGTCATGTCGCTGCGCCTGTCGGGTCCGCTGCTCATGCGCTTCGGGCCCAAGCACACGCTGCTGGCGGGCTTCACGCTGATCGGGATCGCGATGCTCATGTTCGCCCGGACGCCGGTCGACGGCCACTACGCCGTCGACGTCCTGCCGGCGATGATCCTGTTCGGCATCGGGGCCGGCGCCGGCTTCCCGGCGATCATGACGCTGGGCATGTCGGGGGCGACCCCGAGCGACTCGGGCCTGGCGTCCGGCCTGATCAACACGAGCGCCCAGGTCGGCGGCGCGATCGGCCTCGCCGTGCTGGCCACCCTGGCCAGCGAGCGCACGACCCAGCGGCTCGCCGACGGCGCCTCCAACGCCGCGGCGCTGAACTCCGGCTACCACCTGGCCTACGTGGTGGGTGCGTCGCTGGTGGCCGTCTCGCTCGTGATCGGCGCCGTCGTCCTGCAGAGCCCCGACATGTCGGCCTACGCGGGCGCGCCCAGTCCGGACGCCGAGGCGCCCGAGGGCGAGCCGGCCGCCTACGCCGAAGTCGGCTAGCCATGCCGGCGGGGCGGTCGCTCAGGGCGCCAGGCCGCCGCGGAGCGCGGCCGCCTCGTCGGCCAGCCGCCCCGCGATGATCGCCTCACGCAGGCGCGTCATCGTCCGGCGCACGAACGCGAGGTTGTGCACGACCAGCAGCCGCATCCCGGTCAGCTCGCGGTTGTTGACGAGGTAGCGCAGGTAGCCGCGGGTGTAGCCCGCCTCGCACGTCGGGCACGGGCAGCCCTCGTAGATCGGCTCGCCTGAGTCCTTGAAGCGCCCGGAGGTCAGGTCGACGCGCCAGCGCTTGTCGGGGTCGGGGACCAGCGCGACCCCGTGCCTCCCCAGGCGGGTCGGCATCGCGCAGTCGAACGTGTCGATGCCGAGCTCGGTGCCGCGGATCAGGTCGTCGATGTCGCCGATGCCGAGCAGGTGGCGCGGCGGCGCCTCGGGCAGGACCTCGGTCGCCATCGCCACCACGTCGTACATCTGCGGCTTGTCGGCGCCGAGCGAGCCGCCGATCGCGATGCCGTCGGCCCGCGACGCGGCGATGGCCTGCGCCGACTCCTTGCGGAGGTCCTCGTAGACGCCGCCCTGCACGATCCCGTAGACGAGCTGGCCCTGCGGGCCGTGCCGCTCGTGCCAGTCCAGGCAGCGCTCGAGCCAGCGGTGCGTGCGCTCCGTGGAGCGTGCGGTGTAGTCCTTGGTGACGTTGAACGGCGTGCACTCGTCGAACACGAGCGCGATGTCGGAGTGCAGCGCCGCCTGGATCGCCATCGACGTCTCGGGGCCCATGAACTGCTCGCTCCCGTCCACGAAGGACCGGAAGCGGACGCCGTCCTCGGCGATCGCGAGGATCTTCCCCTGGCGGTCGGCGCCGGTCGACGCCCGGCCCTTGATCTCGTCGGCGACGTTGCCGTGCCCCATCGAGAAGACCTGGAAGCCGCCCGAGTCGGTGATGATCGGGTGCGGCCAGCGCATGAACTCGTGCAGCCCGCCGTACTCGGCGACGTGGTCGTGCCCCGGCGTCAGGAACAGGTGGAACGTGTTCCCGAGCACCATGTCGAACCCCAGCGCGCGGACGTCGGCGGGCTCGAGGCCGCGCACCACGCCCTTGGTCGCCAGCGGCACGAACGCCGGTGTCCGGACCGGCCCGTGGGCGAGGTTCAGGGTCGCCGTCCGGGCACGGGAAGACGGGTCGCAGGCGTGGATGTCGAGCAGGGGAATGACGGTGTGACGCTTCGCACTGTGCAGGGGCGGCCCCGGACGATAGGTTT